>CAYGTY010000217.1:0-10278 GCA_964352825.1 uncultured Anaerolineaceae bacterium | reverse complement strand
TTTGAGCTCAATAGGCGGACATGCGAAATCATAGAAAAAAGGTGGTATTTGTACCACCTCAAATCAGGAGCTTGAGTATGTATAGAAGCAATATCAGAGTAGACTCCAAATCTACCCTAAGTATCTCGGTAGATACAGTTATAGGAGGTTCAAGAAATCATCAACGACCTGATTAAACTCCGATGGTTGCTCCATATTCGGTAGATGACCACTGGCAGAAAGTACATGTGTTTGTGCATTGGGAATTGCTTCATCCATGACTTGGCTAGCTCGCAAGACTTCAGGATGGTCAACTTCTCCTGTCAGTATCAATGTAGGTTGACTAATATCTGCCAAGCGATTACTAGCAGGCGGATCAAGCGGATTCAAGGGTTGTGCATCACCGAGAATCGACCCTTGCTTAAGGAGTGCTTGTCGGTTCATCACTTTGACTTTTTGGCGTAACACGCTATCCACATCTTGCGGTTCACGCATTATGCCATCGAACCAAATCCGTGTTTGTAATTCTGATGCGGTGTCTAAATCACCTGCTTGTAATGCACCAATCATCTCAAAAAGATGGCGTGGTGGTTCACCCCGCATTTCAAATCCACTTGGCACCATCGAAACTAAAATCAATGCTTGGACTCGTTCAGGTGACTCTAGTGCCAAGTCCATGACGGTTGTCCCACTAATTGAACATCCAACTAATATCGCTTCCTCGATATTGAGCTTATCCATCAATTGCTTAAGCTCATCGCGTCGAGAAATCGCTTTTGTGGCAGGTTGAGATTGCCCATATCCTTGCATATCATACCGAATCACTTGATATTTTAAGGAAAAGAATTTCACTTGCTCGTCCCACATACCGCTATCAACAAATCCTGCATGACAAAAAATAATCGGTACACCTTCACCAGAAACTTCATAATGTACGTGGTCTTGGATATTAAGAATAGACATCTTGTAGCTCCTTATTAATCAATCGATATTGTCATGATAGACTGTTATGGGTGACATCTTATGTCACTCAAGTTTCGATGGAGTTTAATCGGAGAATTTGATGCGCGCTGATCGTTTAATTCAGATTATTATGTTGTTACAAACGCGTGGAAAAATTAAAGCGCAAAGTCTAGCAGAAGAGTTAGAAGTGTCTCGGCGCACAATCTTGCGTGATATTGATGCACTGTCGATTGCAGGGATACCTGTTTATACAGATAGTGGGCATGGTGGGGGCATAAGTTTACATGAAACCTATCGGAGTCGTTTGACAGGACTTAAAGAATTAGAATTATTAACATTGCTCATCGCCGACAACACACGGATTCTGGGCGAGTTAGGCTTGTCACAAGATGCCACACGTTCATTCTTAAAGTTGTTAGCAGGCTTACCATCATCCCAAAGAACGACGATTCAACGGGTTCGCCAACGGATTTTGATTGATCCTGATTGGTGGTTTCATGAAGCCACGCCACCCGATTTTTGGGATAGCTTATATCAAGCTGTATTTGATAATCAAATGATAAGTATCCAGTATTTGAATTATCAAGGTGAACACAATGAGAGGATACTAGAGCCGTATAGCCTTGTGTCAAAATCTAGCAATTGGTATTTAGTCGCGCGACGTGATGAAGAGTTTCGTGTCTATCGCGTGTCTCGTATTCAAAGTTTAAAAGTGTTAGATCAATATTTTGAATATGAACTAGATTTTGATTTATCATCATTTTGGAAAAAACACTCACTCAATTTTGCTCAAACCCAAGAGAACTATACATTCGTACTGAAGGTTCATCAAAAGCAGCTTACTTTTATAAAGACCTTATTACCGGGGCGCACTCATGTCATTAATGAGGAAGAAGATTGGATCACATTACAAATTAATGTCATATCACAGCGTTTTGCACGCATGTTAATTTTTGAATTGGGTATGGACGCAGAAATTATTGAACCCGATGAACTTAAACATGACATGCTGAACCGTACCCAAAATTTATTAGAACACCTCATGGAAGTTATGTCCAAATAATCGGATTACCTGTTCGTATCGATGCTTTGCAGACCGCTTCAATTGCATTCAAGATATAATCATAAGAAGATGCAGACACAGCGCGCATCTCAACATGTAGAATACGAGGTTGTGTAATATCTAAGCGGTCATCTTTGGTAGCCGATAAGTCCACTAATGCTACATCACATATAAAATGGTTTTCGGTATCGGCATCATAATATTGCACCTCACGCTTAATATCGCCTGATTGTTCACCCAAAAAGCGTTGTTCAAAGCGCATCGAGCGAAACACCATATCCGATTCATTAATCAAACCACCATTGGTTTTACGCCGTTCTTTATCAGGACTACTGGCAATGAAGAATCCTTTATGATCGACCCCTAGCCAATAATATTTCGACCATTGGAACACCCCTTGATAGGCTTCGACATAGTTATAAACAACCTCACCTGTATGGGTATCAATCAAAAAGGGTAACTCATGATCTGCCATCAATTCACGAAAACGGGATAATTCATTTAGTATCAATGTGGCATTAAAAGAGGTGGTTTGTCCTGCATTGGCTTCGGGTAATTGTTCTTGGAGTGTCGGAAAGTTTTCCCAGCCGATGTCATCTAAGGCTTGCTGGAAATAACGATAGCCTGACCAATTACTGATGCGCTCCCACAGGTACATCATGCCAGAATGTTCGCAAGCGGTCTGCTTCCATTCTTGGAAGGTGTCTTGACTGTCTTTATCAGCAACATCCAAATACAGATCACCATCATCACTTACGCGTATATAGTCTGCCAAGTGTTGTAAGGGGAATGCTTTGGTTTTGCCTAGTGAATAGCAGTTACAGTGTACATACGCATCGAGTCCCATTGAGTTTTCCCTATTTGTTGATTCATCTGTAAAACATCCTAACGACATTCCCAAAATTTAGCAACAGCCCGACCTGCTATTCTGCTTGTCTGATGAAATCTGGTACAATATCGCCAATCTGTAATCCTATAGAAAATAATAGAATCTTATGACCTATATACTTGGAATTGAAAGTTCATGTGATGAAACTGCCGCCTCTGTGGTGGTCGATGGTAAGACAATTGCCTCAAATATTGTTGCGTCTCAAATTGATTTACATGCAGAATTTGGTGGGGTCTTTCCAGAAGTCGCTTCCCGCGCCCATGTCGAAGCGATTAGCCCTGTCGTCAATCAAGCAATGGATGATGCAGGTATTGATTATAGCCAATTGGATGCGATTGCCGTCACACAAGGACCGGGCTTAGTCGGTTCATTATTGGTTGGCATCAATTACGCTAAAGGGCTTGCTCTTAGTACAGGTAAACCGCTGTTGGGGATTAATCACCTCGAAGGACACGTCTATTCACTCTGGCTGACACAACCCTTCCGAGAAGTCACTTTCCCCGTCTTAATCTTGATTGTCTCAGGTGGACATACTGAACTTTTGCTCATGACTGACCACAGTAAATATCAACGCTTGGGTGGCACAATTGATGATGCAGCAGGAGAAGCCTTTGATAAGGTCGGGCGGATGTTGGACTTACCCTTCCCAGGTGGACCCAATATTGAACGGACGGCTCGCCTTGGGAATACAACTGCTTTTAATTTCCCACGCGCTAAACGGGATAGCAGTTATGATTTCAGTTTTAGTGGAATTAAAACAGCCGTCATGCGTGAAGTGACTGTCCAACCCTCTGCAAAAGACCGTTCTCAACGGAGACGGGGTTCGGAAAAACGCGCACAGTTACGTTCAGACGTATCCATTAATGATGTCTCAGCATCCTTCCAACATGCTGTCACCGATATTTTAGTCGAGAAAACCGCCCGTGCCGCCAAAGAATATGGGGCAACCGAAATCTTCATGGCAGGTGGTGTGAGTGCGAATCAGATGTTACGCCAGAAGATGCGTAAACAAACAGACTTGCCCGTGCGCTATCCGCCACTCAATCTGTGTACTGATAACGGTGCAATGATTGCTGCCGCTGGGCATTTCCGCTTTATTGAAGGCTATCGCAGTGACCTTAATTTAGAGGTGCAGACCATGTGGTCACTCTCTGATGATACATACAGTGACCTTCGGTAGAAATTGGATTTTATTCAGCGGTCGGAATAGATTCCGACCCTACGAAACTATTGTCATTTGTAGGGCTGAGACCTATCTCAGCCGAAAGCGTATGCAAAAAACGAATCGAAGGTCACTACAAATTTATTCAGAAAGGACTTTATTAATGAGCTACGAGTATATTTTAACCGATACCCCTGTTGCAGGTGTGGGTGTTGTCCAACTCAATCGCCCCAAAGCCTATAATGCCCTGAGCAGAGCCTTACTGGGTGAAGTGATGGATGCCTTACTCACATTTGATAATGACGATAGTATCGGCTGTATGATTTTGACAGGCAATGAAAAGGCATTTGCAGCGGGAGCAGACATTAAAGAGATGGACGGAAAAACCCAAATTGATATGTATATGGGAGACTCTTTGATTGATGGCTTTGATTTTAGCCGGATTACCAAACCTGTGATTGCAGCAGTATCAGGCTTTGCGCTCGGTGGTGGATGCGAAGTGGCGATGAGTTGCGATATGATTATCGCATCAGAAACAGCTTTGTTTGGTCAGCCCGAAATTAACCTCGGCATTATCCCTGGGGGTGGTGGAACACAGCGTCTCACCCGTGCTGTCGGGAAAGCCCTTGCGATGGAAATGATGTTAACCGACCGTCGCATCACAGCCCAAGAAGCCCTTCAATATGGTCTAGTGAATCGTGTTGCACCAATCGAAGAGTATATGGCAGTCGCAATTGAGATCGCCCAAAAGGTCGCTGGCAAATCACAAGTGGCTATCCGCTTAACCAAAGAATCCATCAACAAAGCCTATGAGATGACCTTACATGAAGGCTTGGAATTTGAAAAACGGAATTTCTTCTTATCCTTTAGCTCGGAAGATAAGGCTGAGGGGATGCGCGCCTTTATCGAAAAACGGGATGCCGAATGGAAAAACCGCTAAAGCTCAATATATTCTATACCAGCAATATTCGGGGTGACATCCACATGCTACCCCGTCTCCATACCTTTATCAACGGACTGAAACCCGATACACGACAGGGAACACTTTTATTGGATTTGGGGAATAGCTGTGCGGATGGTGTATGGCATTGTGAAGTCACGAAAGGACGCTCTAGCTTGATTGTATTGGATGCAATGGGTTTTCATGCCGCCAATGTTCATGGCAAACTCGACCCAACAAATTATGAAAAAACAGCCGAAGTCGTCACAATGGGTTTAGTGGATACAGCGCATCATTGGGCATATCATATTCCACCTCTTCAAATTGATAATATTCAAGCCGTCATTAATCCACAAGCTATCAATCAAGGTCTACAAATCTGCTTAACCCCTAATAACACAACCCGTATTCAAGATAACATTCTATATTTGATTGATGTATCAGCAGGAGATGTCGGACAAGTCGAAGTTGATATATCGGATACACCACAAATTATTAGCCAAACGACTCACACTTTACCACTCAATACCCCACCCAACCCGACCATTGTTGCCTCAGTCGAATTCGTGGAAAGTGAAGCGCGTTACTTCCAAAAGAAGCAGTCAGGTATCAACTAAAAGGATTTATCCATGCAAGCCAAACAATTGCACATCACTGACCGCAATCGTGAATTTTTGAGTCCAATTTCAGGTCTGGGTGATTTTGTCTGGTCGGAAGGGGATGCAGTTGATGCCGATACCCTGCTTGATAACCCGCGTGTTAGCTTATATTGCTTAGATGATAAACACCAATGGGCGATATTTGTGGTGTTGTATGAGACACTTAATTTATCAACTGTCCCCTTCGTCTATCAAGCGCAGTTAGATTATGCCGAATCTCTCATTGCAGTCCCCTATCCTCTATTCCATCAACTAGCGGACACTATTGATATATCCGAAAATCAGCTTATCTGTATTCATAATGTTGGACGCTGTGGCTCGACTTTATTAGCACAAGCCTTTAATGAAGTGGAAGATGTGGTCGCTTTATCTGAGCCTGATGTGTTTGCTAACTTTATCACCATCCGCCATACACCACGCGACCAGCAAATCCGATTATTGCAATCTAGTTTTAAGTGGATGTTTCGCTCGCAAGTAATTGGACAAGCCCAACATTATGTTCTCAAGCTCCGCAATCAATGTGTGGATATTATAGATATTTTTGCTGAGGCGTTCCCAGATGCCAAGCATATCTTTATGTATCGAAATGCGATTGATTGGCTGGCTTCACTCTATGGGTATCGGGTTCGTAATCAACGACAAGAACGCCAATATACCCGTCAACAAGCTCTTGAGCGACAGATGAGCTACCTCAATCGTCCCGCAAGTGACTTAGAGGAATTTTTTGCCGTCGCTGAGGATTACTCAGGGATAACCTATTTAGCAATGAGCTGGTTGATTATGATGAGCCGATTTATGGAAATCTATGAAAGTGGATTTCAGATACCAGCGATTCGTTATGAAGATTTAAGTCGCTACCCTGAAGCCATCTTAAAGCAAGTATTTGACTATTTAGGTTTGCCCATTCATCAAGTTCAAGCAGGTTTACGCGCCTTTGAAAGAGATTCTCAAGCAGGGACAAAACTAGCGCGAAAAGATACACAGTCTGGCAACACAATCCACTTACCTGATGCAGACTTACAAGCGGTAGAACATATATTTGCATCCCAAGCCGATATTTCACCCAATATGGTTCTTCCAAACACCCTCAATACATAATCACAATTTATAACCTATTTCAAACAAATATCATTACCTTTAATAATTCACATATATACTGAATGAACGTAATCAGTGACAGGGGGTAATTGTGATAATCATTGAACACCAAGTCTACGCAGAGTCGATTGAACGTCTTGCAGAAAGTGTCATGAAATCACAATCATCTTCCTTGCGTGATATGTGTCGTACACACATTTTACGTTTTCTTGTACGTGGCTTAAATGTCAGCAGTGCCTATGTCTGTCAGCATGATTTTGCGAAAAAACAGACCATCGTCATTGATTCTTTTATTGATACATCGAATGCAAATACGACAGAATGGAACTCTGATATAGGGGAAATCTACCCTGAAGAAGATATGGGAGATACAGCAACTTGGCTCTATCAGACGGATACTGATATGCGGTTTGTACAGGTCGATGACATGGATGATGGCGACCCCGAAAAAGAAGAGTTTGAGGCTGATAACATAAAATCGGTTGCATTAATTCACCTGTATGTTAACAATAGTGTCTGGGGATACATTGAAATCTGGGAAAGTGTGAAAAAGCGCATATTCACAGATGACGAAAAAGAATTTATCCGATTTGCAAGTCGTCACCTTAGTCAAGTTGTAGCAAAATGAACTAAAGAACATCCACAGGGTCTATATCCACTCGCCAACCCTGTTCTAGCTTAAGCTCATCAAGGGCGATACTGGGATTCGGTCCGCGTAGGAGCAGATGCCAACGGTAATTCCCATCAATCCGAGTGAAGAAACAAGGCGCAGGTCCTATTAGCTCTGTGCCTGTTAATTTGTGTTTTTCGAGCAATTGCATAACCCGTCGTGTACCTTCTTCGGCTTGCTTTTGGGCTTTATAAAAATCACTAAATTGGAAAACAATCCGCGCCAATCGTCTAAAGGGTGGATAACCCATCTCACGACGATAGTCTAATTCTTTATCAGCAAAGCCAATATAATCATGTTGTGAAGCAAACTGCATCACATATTGCTGAGGTTGATAGGTCTGCAAAATAACCTTTCCACCCAATACACCCCGTCCTGCCCGTCCTGCAACTTGTGTCAATAACTGGAAGACACGCTCTCCTGCTCGATAATCAGGCAATGCCAAACCCAAATCTGCACTCACAACCCCAACCAACGTCACCAATGGTAAATCTAAGCCTTTGGCAATCATCTGCGTTCCGATAACGACATCGGCTTGACGATCAATAAATTGCTGGAGAATCGAATGGTGCATGTCTGGATTATGAGCTGTATCCGCATCCCATCTTAATGTGCGGACTTCAGGAAATTGTTTTTTTAAGGCTTGTTCGACTTGTTGTGTGCCTGCACCAAAGAACTTAATCCGTTTTGATTGGCAAGATGGGCATTCATCAGGTGTCTCTTGCATATATCCACAATGATGACAGCGCATCCCTTCACCATGTCGATGATAGGTCATTGGGCTATCACAGCGCGCACACATCACCACATAACCACAATCTCGGCAAAATACATAAGTCGCTTGCCCACGCCGATTGAGTAGCAACATCGCTTGTTCACCGCGCTCTAAGACTGTTTCGAGGCTGGCTTGTAGGTCACGGCTGAACATGCTGGTATTACCCTTACGCAATTCATCGCGCATATCGACAACTGTGACAGGCGGCAAGTCTATATGTAAAGCATCCTCAGCATCTGCTTGATAACGAGAGACGACACCAACACGTTCCGCTTGTTCATAAATCCGTTGACGATGTCCCATGATACGATTAGGTAAATGCAGATAGCGATACTGTTCTTTTTTGGCACGGTAATAAGTTGTTATATCAGGGGTCGCACTCCCCAAAATCAAGATACCTTTATTATGCTCAATGAGATAATCAGCTACATCACGGGCATGATAAGGAATAACGGTGATGTTATTTTCGAGATATGCGCCGTGGTCGGGTGGGCTTTGTTTATAACTGGAATCGTGTTCTTCATCCAAGATAATCAGCCCAATATCAGGCAAAGGTGTGAATAATGCGGAGCGTGTCCCAACAATAATCCCAATCTCACCATTCCGTGCCCGTTGCCATGTATCATATTTCTCTTCTTTACGCAGGCTACCATGATAAATCGCAACTTGCTCAGGGAAGCGTTCTGCAACTCGGCGAATCGTTTGTGATGTGAGCGCAATCTCAGGTACGAGGAAAATCGCTTGTCGTCCTTGTGCGAGGGTTTGTTCGATTGCTCGCAGATAAATTTCAGTTTTCCCACTCCCCGTCACGCCATGTAATAGAAAACGAGGATTGATGGGTGTATCCCATTGTCGAGCTTGAATAGCAGAATCAATTTCATCCCATACAAGCTCTTGGTCAGGTGTCAGTTTAGGAGCAATCATTGGGATAAAATCACGGTCAGCTAAAGAATCACGCCACACAGCTTTTATCCGTAAGTCAAGTAAACCATCGTCAATCAGCTTTTTGACCTGTGGGCGTTTTGTCTCAGTCGCTCCTATCACCTCTTTGATTGTCGGTGGTTCGTCTGCATCAGCGATATACCGCAAGATATGGACATAAGGCGCACTCCCACGCCATAGTTGTAACATCTCATCAACCGTCTCTGGTGTTGCCTCTAAGAAAATCAAGTCTTGGCGATTGTCTTTATCAGGTTCGAGGAAGATTAACCCTTCATCTAAAAGTGCATGAAGTGCTGTCTTCGTTTTTACCTCAGCTAATCGTAAAGCATCTTCTACGCTAATCGGGTCATCAGCATGAGTCGCAATCACTTCCAGTAAATCTGCTTTTTTTGCAGACTTCCCTAGGTGGCGCGCGATATTCGGAATCTGGTCTTTGGGAATTGTCAATGCGAGGACTTTTTCTATTTTGCGCTTGACCGATGCTGGCATGAGAAAGGGTTGTTTAGCAACAATCCCAGCGTCCTGTAACTTGTTTAAGGCACTGGTTAAACTCCGACCACGAAACTGTGAACGCAATTTTGTCAGCCGTTGACTGCCATCATGCTCACGCAGGTAATCGACAATTTCAGCTTGGAGTGATCCTCTAGGCGATGCTTCGGGGTCAAGTAAATTGATCTGAAAATTGCCCTTACCGATTAAGCCAGCAGGCAACATCATCCAGACACAAAATCCAATCGACTCCAGATAGGTTTCACTCAGCCAATAAGCTAATTGGACATAAGCAGGTGGCAAAACAGGTGCGTCGCCGACAATATCGAGGATGGGTTTGGTTTTTTCAATCTCTGTGTAGTCTTTGATGCCCAGCACAACCCCAGCTTGAACACTGGTGCCAAAACTAACCCGCACCATTGAGCCAATCTGGATGAGTGGCATGATATTTTCAGAGATATGGTAATCAAAAGTCTCGTTAACAGAGACATTAATGGCGACTTCTGCATAGTGCATGGGGTGATGCTCTACCGAATCTACTCGTGGACTAGATTTCCCTATTGTATGAGAAGTGCTATGAAAGTCCAACGGCTAGTATTCAAACGCATAATCCACATGACCCATTCATTGACTCCTAATCATTTTCCTA
>CAYGTY010000216.1:0-10291 GCA_964352825.1 uncultured Anaerolineaceae bacterium | reverse complement strand
GTTAAGGCACAACCTCAACTGTCGGCAGATACTCTCCATCAGGCGTAATCAGAATCAGGTTGAGGTTGGCTAAGCCGTCGTATTGTCCCAATTCCAGACGGTAATCAGTGACATCACCCTCTAACATAAATTGCATTTGATGAATATGTAAATCGCCATCGCTGAACTGTGTACCTGCTATCGGTCTACCATCCACAATCTGCACTCGTTCCCCTGATTCATTATAAACATGGATAAAGGGGGCAAACGTGTAATTAACAATATCAGGGCTTAGATTTTCCACTAACCAAGTCGATTTTAGGGTTATGGTTTTTCCTGTTTGCTGTATATCTGTGTCGAGCAACGATAACCATTTCTCACCTTGGATTTTAGGATTATCGAATTGGAGTGATGCCAGTAGATTAGGCTTATATTTATCAACGGTAATCACCCACCCATCAGGCAACACCAAGCTATCGACACGCTCTGCATAGTCAGGGACAAAGGATGTATCGCTATCGGGTGGATATGCCACAATATAGAGTCCACCTGTTTGTGGAACAAGGGTGACATCAGGTGCGCGATTATCTCGTATCAGGCGGAAAGACTTTAAGGCGAGACTGTTCAGCGTCCATTCATCGACATCAGCAAAAACAACCCCGTTTTCAGGTAAATGCTTACGAATACGCTCCCCTAGTTCCATGCCCCAATCCAAAGGTAATGCACCGAGGTCATGTGTGCCTGCTGTAGCTTGTGTCTCTTGATAAAATCTTGCGCTATTAAGTCCCATCAAAATCGCAAATGGGATAAACAGAAGCGTGACAATACCAAGCCGAATTAGTGTATAGGGCTTGATGAGATAAACAACTGCCCATCCGACAAAAATCATACCTGCTGGAAGCCCTACCAACTGATAATAAGGATGCACAAAGGTGGCGTTATAGGACATCATCGCAATCGGTACAAAAAACCATATTAAGACAATCAATGCTGATGCTCGCGCATGGTCAGTCGTTACATCAGGTGGATGATGACAATAAGCTGGGCGTATCAGTGCAAGCACACTAACCATGACACCACCCGCTAATAAGATGGATACCCCCGATACAAACCAACGAGTAATGCTATGGCGTTGAATATGGTCAGCTTGGGGCGCATCTGTTCCGCGTGCCAATTCATAATCTTCCCCTGATACCAAACGAAAAGCATGACGTAAAGCATCATCACGGAAGTACGAAGCCGAGGATTTATCCGCAAAATTGTTCACTCGTGCCTCAACCTCTGTGCGTGTCTGTATCAATCCAATGACAAAGGGGGCTTGTGTTGCGACAAATATGACAACACCCACAATTAAAACACGAATCGGAATACGGCGGATGAAGAGTAGGGTTAATAAACCGACAGCAGGCAGTATCAGATAGGCGAGTAGTGTTGTTTGGCAAATAATACCGAGTGCTAAAGATGCAAGAATCCCAAGTTGTACTGGATGTTTTGCCACGCCCTGCCAAATCGGAACAAATAGCCATAACACTAAAGGCACAAAACAAGATAATAAAACAGGGGGCCACGCATAACGACTATACTCAATCACCCACGGGTTCACCGCAATCAATGCCGCGGCAATCAAGCCGACTTTAGTACCGAGTAAAGCTGTTCCAGCACGATAGGTAAAATAGACCCCTGCAATATTTAAGGTAATCACAAACAGATAAACGGCTGTGAGCGATTGGGTTAGGGCAATAATCGGCACATAGAGGTAGCCAGTGAGGGGTGGATTGGCAAATAAGACACTTGTCAATTGTCCCACCAGTGGGAACTGTCCATCGGATAGTGTGCGGAGTGCTTGCCAAACGGGATAAGCATGGTCGAGATTGTGTTCGATTTGGAATAAATAGTGTAAGCGCAACCACGAGGCAATCAACATAATGCCAAGCAATAAAACGCGCGTGAGTTGGGTGTCTGTGTTTTTAGTCATCATGGCGCATATTATACGTGTGATGGGTGAGACCCTCATATAGCGATTTTCTAAATGAGGGTGAACATGTCTATGCTATTACTCAAACGTAGCACGAATATCAAATATGGTGTCATTCCATTCGGCATCCGTGAAACCGGGTTGCCCATGCCCACCTGCTGTCTCCCAAGGCATCGTTTTTTCTCTTGCCCAATCAATCTTACGTGCATAAGCCATCCCAATTTCTTCCATTAAATTGAGTTCTGACAGTCGACGTGTATCGAGTGTGAGGCTATTGGTGTCCATCCCTTTTGTATCAACACCGAGGTATTTCTGAACCGTTTTTGGGTTTAAATCGGGATTATAGCGACGGAAATCCATATTTCGATAGACTGCCCGCGTTAAATACACTTGTTGTAAAGCGGCATCATCAATATCTTCAAGGAAAATATACTCAAGCCATTGCTTCAGCCAAAACTTATTTCCATCGCCATCATTGCGTTCGTTACTGACAAAACCTGTGCCTAAGGAAATATGCAAAATATCCTCAGGTTTAAAACCAATATATTCAATCGCTTCGACTGATACCGCCAGACAAGGATTGCCAAATGACCCCACACCGCCATCAATCAAATTCCCTAATATCGGTGGGAAGAAAATCGGTGCAGACCCACTCGCCGCGACAGCACCTGATAACGGCCAATCCGCAAATTTAGCCGCCCCAGGTCCAGAGTTGGTGATGTAGTAGGTATTACTTGTTCGCATATCTTTGGTGGTCATGAGAATGATCGGTTTTTCAATATCGGATACTGTTTTCCCGACGGCAATAGGACCGAGTGCATTGAGAAATGGTTCAAAGGGATACATATATTTGAAGCCACGAAGTGCATATTTTATCCAGAATAAGCGTGACGGCGTGCCAAATGCTTTTGGCAGTCTATCTTTATATACATCATCCATGATTTGACGGGCTGTCATCCCCAAGCCTAGCCCTGTTGCGATGATTGCCCCTGTACTTGTTCCACCGACCATATCAAATAAATCATAAGCAGGTGTGCCAGTTTGCTCCTCAAGGTAAATCAACATCGCGAGAGCAATGACACCACGCATCCCACCCCCATCAATGGATAGAATTGCGGTTTTCCCATCAGGATTAAATACAAAATTATTTTCTGTTTGCACGTCACTCATTATTATCATATCTCCCATGTGCCTACGATGTATCAAGTATCCACCGTCATCATAGCATAAACGTCATTTTATGCAGGCAAATGCTATTAAAAGCAGGTAAAAATGGTCTGGGTTACAACAATTCGATTAAGGGCGCGGTATGTCAGGGCGCATCTATGATGGATGTCACTAGGGCGATGATGATAGATTCTTTATACTTATTGGTATGAGAGCAAACTAGACAGATTGAAGGATAAACTCATGCCCCAGAATGAAAGCTCAAATGATCGCCTATTTCGTATGGTACTGTTCATGTTCATCATCACCTTGGCAATTGCATGGCAAAGTTGGATTTTACTTGCTATTTCTGCCATTCCGTTGATTACCAGCGTCGTTGGCTTCTGCCCAATTTATGCGATTACAGGCTATAAAACCAAACAAGACTCATAAACTGATACTCGCACTATCAGAGCGTCACAATCCAAAACTTGAGGACAGGATTATAATGATCTTGTCCTTTTAGTGATGGTATATGGTGCTTATCATAAGATAAGGGTTCAAGTACCAATTTTCAGAACGACCCTAAAATGATTATGATGCTGGAAAATGGAAAGACATCTCATTTCAAAATACATAAAGAGAAAATTCTATGTCCATCAATCCACAAGCGCAATTACATGATAGACCATCAGATTCCCCCAGAACAACTGATATTCCTCGAATAATGGATCATCAGCTTGTACATTTGCCCGCAGTCGTCCAAAAATATCTAAATCATGCAGGTGTTATTGGTCATACAAGGATTGATACAGTCAATTTGAAATATAAGGGACAATTTCGCCTTGGGATTGATAAACCGTGGATGCCTCTCCGCGCCGAGCAAGTTTATACAACGAATCCACCTAGTTTCCAATGGAAAGCCCATTTTAAGATGTTCGGTTTATGGTTGATGTACGGGCAGGATACCTATAAAAATGGTGAAGCTCACATGTTTGGCAAATTAGCAGGTCTGTTCAACATCTTTGACGAAACAGGTGACAATCTATTACAAGGTACGATGATGCGCTATCTGCAAGAGATGATATGGTTTCCTACAGCCTTTCTCAATGATTATATAAAATGGAGAGAGGTCGATAATCACACGGCTGATGCGACGTTTACATGGGCAAATAAACAGGTTACGGGGCGATTCTATTTTGATGATACTGGACGAATGCTGAGTTTTGTAGGACAACGTTACAATGGAGACAATAAGGGACTATATCCGTGGGCAACACCAATGACCGAATATGGTTCATTTGATGGGCTTCAAATTCCAATCACAGGCTGTGGGGTGTGGCAACTTCCAGAAGGTGATTTATCTTACATTACCGTGAATCTCACCGCGATTCATTACAATACATCAATCCCACAATTCTGATTCAAGCTAGCTTTCGTGAAAAGCCGTCATAGATACTGATATGACGCGCTTCATAGACCCCAATCACCCTGACTTTTGGTGACCAGAGAATTTCTACGTCGTATGATAAATAATACAGGTATCGTCCATATACATATAAAAACAATATGGTCTAAAGGAACGAATTGTGGAAATTGGAATTGATAGCTTCGCTGGGAGTCCGACAGGTGGCGAAGGAACTGCGCTTGATAATAGCAAGGCATTAGGGGAATTGCTCGATAGAATGACATATGCTGATGAAATGGGCTTAGATGTATTCGGGATTGGTGAGCATTATCGTAAAGAGTTTTTGGATTCTGCCCCAGCGATGATTCTTGCGGCGGCGGCATCCCGTACAGAGAATATTATCCTGACGAGTGCGGTAACGGTTTTGAGTGCGGCTGACCCTGTGCGTGTGTTTCAGAACTTTGCGACTCTTGATTTAATCTCGCAAGGACGTGCCGAGATGGTGGTTGGGCGTGGGTCGTTTACAGAGTCGTTTCCGCTATTTGGTTTAAATTTGCAAGATTACGATGCCTTATTTACAGAGAAGTTAGGTCTCTTGCTTGGGATTCGTGACCATGAAGTGGTGAGTTGGTCAGGACATTTCCGACCCGCCTTACGGAATCAAGCAATTTATCCTCGTCCACTGCAAGACCCACTCCCGATTTGGTTGGGTGTTGGCGGTACCCCGGGATCATTTGCACGAGCAGGAACGCTTGGGATGCCATTGATGGTGGCTGTTATTGGTGGAGAAACCCATCGCTTCCGCCCATTGATTGACCTCTATCGTCAAGCAGGTGAACAAGCAGGACATCCTCCAGAAAAACTAAAAGTCGGCTTGCACTCATTGGGTTATGTCGGCAAGGATACCCCAGCGACCCTCAATAAGTATTATCCGGGGTATGCCGAAACCTTCACACGGATTGGTAAGGAACGTGGATGGCCACCTGTACGCCGTGAACAATTTAATGCACAGGCAGGTAAAACAGGCGCATTAGTGATTGGTAGCCCCCAAGATGTTGCAGAGAAAATTCTTCGGCACAGTGAAGCCCTTGGTGGGATTTCTCGCTTTACATTCCAGATGGATAATGCAGGCTTGTCTCACACCGATTTGATGGAAGCGATTGAGTTGATTGGGAAAGAAGTTGCGCCACTTATAAATGGGTAATTTTGCTTCGGAAGTTGCGATGTCTGCTCGTGAAGGTTGAACACAGGGGATTCAACCCTACACAAATTCTAATGTCTTATTGAAGGTTACTTTTATAAGTATTTGAGTTATCCCTGCATCATCCCCCTACTTTTTCTTTGTGGGCTTAGGGGGTAAGCATTTTTTGATAAATCACGGTAAGGTGACCTATCACTTTAGACAGGCAGTATTATTTGAATAATCACGTTATGATTGTATATATGAAAATCTGGCAACTTTTCAGACACAAGTCCGCAAGTCTGTCTAAGCCAGATGAATAGGTCACTACAATGATGTGACAAAAATAATACTTTTCCTAGATTGGTAATGAATAATGGCTTAACAACAGGAAATACAATACAATACGATTATATTAATGTTGTTTGGGGAGATATGATGACTTTATTCTCACAGGAAAATCACACAGCGATTCAAGATGTTGCAGCAGGTAAGACAGATTATATGCCCAATGTCGAAACAGCGATGACTAAGCTATCTCACTTACATGACCGCCTCCATCCACAACTGGTCAATAACGGCTTAGACTTACATCCTGTCAAACAACCGAATAATATTGTATTTGAATCCGCCTCGACCTCCACAAAACGAGGCATTATTTCGCTACAGTATATGCGTCCTCGCGCACAAGCTATCCGCGTAGAACGATTGATGGGACGTGATGAAACATCGAATAATGGTATTGAAGCCCGTCGCCACCCTGTTATCGAGGTAAGACTCACGCCTTCACATTTAACTGTCGAGATGATTTTATCCCCTTATGCGTGGTGGGATCAGCAGAACTTTGTTGGCAAGATGTCCGTAGACCGCCATCGAGCAAATTTCTATGACTTACTAAAAAAGCTCGATGATGAAACCAAAGTCGGGTATTGGCGTGGCGTAGCATTAGAAGAAATGTATGTCAAAGTCAGCCAAATATATAATCCAAATATTTGGAACGAGTGGTTTGACACCTTCGACCCTGGGAAAGATTGGTTTAGATTGGGTGTCTGGTATACCCCAGAAGCTGATGATTTAAGCGAAGAAACAATTATTGGTGAACTAACTCGACAAATCCGTGGGTTATATACACTATATGACGATATTCTGTGGTCCAGTAATAATAACTACCGTGAATTTTATAAAGGTGGCGACAACCGCTAGTTATATAGATGGGGGATGTGCCTCCATTAGTTGCAAAGTTTACAGCGGACAGGGCAAGCTGTCCCTATGATTGGCTGGTTGTCAACCGATTTTGCTATAACAACATCGCTAAGCCATTTTACGGTTAAAGAAAATTAGTTGAGCCACAATTCGCGCATTGCTCATCATCCAGATTGACGATTGCCTTACAATCATCACAGATGGTGACTGTTCCTTTTTGTAGGTGATGGTCAACGGTCACACGTTCATCGAATACAAAACATTCCCCTTCCCACAGAGAGTCCTCAGGTTGAACAGTTTCGAGGTAGCGTAAAATCCCACCATTGAGGTGATAGACTTCTTCAAAGCCTTGTTGCAACATAAAAGCCGTCGCTTTTTCGCAACGAATACCACCTGTACAGAACATGGCAACTTTTTTGTGTTTGGTTGGGTCAAGGTTTTCTGCAACATAGTCAGGGAACTCGTTGAATGCGTCGGTCTCTGGGTTTAGAGCGCGGTGAAATGTGCCAATTTGAACTTCATAATCATTACGGGTATCAATCACCACCACATCATCTTGGCTGATGAGTGCATTCCACTCCTCAGGGTCAACATATGTGCCGACCTGTTCATTAGGGTCAACCCCATCAACCTTTAATGCAACAATCTCGTTTTTGAGTCGAACTTTGGTGCGCTGAAAGGGGATTTCGTCGTGATAAGATTCCTTGATTGTGAGGACAGCAAAGCGTGGGTCATCGCCGAGGGAATCCATCACATTAGCAATGCCCTCGCGTGTGCCTGCAATGGTTGCATTAATCCCTTCTTTTGCCAGCAAGATTGTACCTTTTACACCATTATCTATACATAAAGACAGCAAGGGGTCTTTCATGGCTTGGTAATCAGGCAATGATACAAATTTATAGAAGGTAATGACGACGAATTGTTTTTCCATTTTTAACTCTCTCCACAATTTAGCCTATCTATTTTAATGTTCGGCTCTGCTTTTGTGCAGTGCGAGTTGAGAACGGTATGAGATTCTTCTTGCTTTTTGCGTAATCGTTCAGCTATCCATGAGATACGCGCGATAATATTCGACCACCTACTTATTTTGCTGAAATATTAAAATGCACCCCAATAATATCTGCTCTTTGTATCCTTTACGCTTTTGTGGTTAACTTATTGATGTACATATCGGTAATGTAAAACAGGGATGGGATATGGCAGGACGCAAGTGGTTATTTTTGGCAATCTGGATACTATCATCAACGCTCGTCATTCATGCACAAACGCGTGATAATCCGTTTCCGATTCCGACAGGTAGTCTTGAAGGCAATATCAACGACACCTTCTTCACAACATTTTATAGTTTTGATGTTGTCACAGACGATAAGGTCACGCTCACCTTAAACGCAACCTCTGGTGACCTCGACCCTTTCATGAACCTCTATAATAGTGATGGTGAAATTCTTCAATTTAACGATGATGTTGAAGGTCAATCAACCCGTAATAGCCAGATTACATTTACCGCCGAAAGTGATGAAACACTCATTGTAGAAGCCACTCGTTTTGATGATGTAGAAGGACTGACTTCAGGGACATATCGCCTCACCTTAGCGATTGAAGGTTTATCCCAAGTCCCGATGGTCGTTGACCCACTATCATTACCTGCGCCCTTTGGTGTTGATTTTACGCAAATTGAGTATGAGACATTAGGGGTTATCGGTCGGCTGAACCGAGACCTCACTGAAAATTATTTTGCATTCAAAGGTCAACAAGGGGATTTTGTGAGCGTTGTTGTTTCGGTTAATATAGGCGATTTACGTCCAGTCGTCTCTATCCTCAATGCAGAATCGACCCTCATTAGCACTAGTCAAACCAACGAAAATGAGACAACCGCCCTCGCAACTATTCCTGAAGATGGGTGGTATCTGGTTGAAGTCACGCAAGAATCAGGTCAAGGAACGTTTAATCTCTTTGCCACACAATTGGCTCAATCTGTACTCACATCCAATGAGCCTGTCTCAGGGACATTAACAGAATCCGTACCGACATTATCTTATGTGTTTAACGGTGCGATTAACGACAAAATCCTCGCCAGCGTAGAATTATTAGATTATGACAATGGGGATATTGTTCAACCGCAGATTGCACTCCTGAATCTTGACCAAGAAATCATTGCCGAGTTTACCAGTGAAAGTAACCGTGCCAGTGTCTTAACAGAATTACCGCGCAGTGGTCCTTATATCGTGCAGGTTGGTACAAGTGGGACGCGCGTCGGTGGCAATATTGTTGTTGAATTACAGCAATCTGCATTTGATATTAGAAAGCTCAATATCCGTGATGCACGCTACAACGAAAGTTATAAGGGGATTATCTCCAATGGGATACCGCTCCAATACTATCGTTTTGTCGGTAAGGTTGGGGAATTAGTCACCATTGATATGCGTGCTGATGATACGATGGTACTGGATCCTTTCTTGATTTTGCTCGATGGAAACCTCAATGAATTAGCATTTAATGATACGGTCGGGAATAGTGCAAATGCACGTATCACACAATTTATCTTACCCGAAAATGGAGAGTATTATGTGATTGCGTCCCGTGCTGGCTTAGAAGAGGGTAAGAGTGAAGGTCGCTACACCCTTAGTATGACGGTTGGACAGATTGAATTGCAGGCAGGTAACTTCACAGCATCCTTAAAATGGTCAGGGGATGCCGACCTCAATTTATTTGTCCGTGAACCATCAGGGCGCGTTATCTCGTGGAGTAATCCAAAATTAAATAATGGTGGTGAATTACAGATTGATAGCAATACCAACTGCGAAACACCCACTTCACAACCTGTAGAGCATATCTACTACCCGAATACAGTTAACTTACCAACAGGGGATTATACCGTATGGGTCTGGTATCAAAATGTATGTAGTATGGACGAAGCTGTTCCATTCTCTTTAATTCTCACGGCATTCAATCAAGAAATTCTACGGGTACAAAACACAGCCGAAAACCCTGTTGTGATTCGACCTAATCAACGGTTTGAAGTGGTGACACGCATTAATCAGAGTAGTAGTACCCTCATTAGTGATGGTGAATTTAGCTCACCGACTGCCCAACAAAGCGCATCACAAGGGGGCGATACCTTGATTCGTTATGATGAAATGCTATCAGGTACGATTCATGATGAGGTTTATGCGCGGTTTTATCAATTTATGGGCGAGCCAAACGACCGCATTGTCATCACTGTAGAAACACAGACAGGAAACCTTGACCCCATTGTCATCTTGCGGACAGAGAATGATGTGAATCTAGCGCAAAACGATGATGCCTCACCCATAGTCCGCAATTCTCGTCTGGAATATACCCTTACAGAAGCAGGGCAATATATTATCGCTGTGACGCGTTATGGCTTACGTGATGGTAC
>CAYGTY010000215.1:7632-10322 GCA_964352825.1 uncultured Anaerolineaceae bacterium | reverse complement strand
CTGCTATTCAGATATATCACCATGAAAGATTTGTGCAAATTGTGACTCTTAACGCTCCTCGAAATCATGTAAAGTTATACGTAGCAAATAATTATAGGAGATATTTTTTATGAAGCCTGAAACAATTGCTATTCATGCTGGATATGAAACTGACCCAACCACAAAGTCAGTTGCTGTTCCAATTTATCAGACGGTTGCTTATGAATTTGATAGTGCGCAACATGGGGCAGATTTATTTAATCTAGCTGTTCCCGGTAATATCTATACACGTATCATGAACCCCACCAATGACGTACTCGAAAAACGGGTTGCGGAACTTGAGGGCGGTATCGGTGCATTGGCTGTCAGTGCAGGTAGTGCGGCTGTAAATTATTCGATTCTGAATCTTGCAGAAGCAGGGAATAATATCGTATCCACACCGCTACTTTATGGGGGGACATACACACTGTTCCGTCATATGTTCCCCAAATTAGGTATTGATGTGCGCTTTGCCGCAGATGATAGCCCTGCAAGCCTCGAAGCCTTGATTGATGATAAAACCTCAGCCGTTTACTGCGAGTCCATCGGTAATCCTGCTGGTAACATCGTAGACATCGAAGCCATTGCAGAAATGGCGCATAAACATGGTGTCCCAGTGATTGTTGATAATACCGTGGCAACACCTGCGTTGATTCGCCCATTCGATTATGGTGCAGATATTGTTGTTCACTCACTCACAAAATATATGGGTGGTCATGGGACAACCATTGCAGGCGTAATTGTCGATTCGGGTAAGTTCCCGTGGGCAGACAATAGTGACCGCTTCCCGATGTTTAGTACACCAGAACCTTCCTATCATGGTGTTGTCTATACCGAAGCAATGGGTCCTGCCGCTTATATCGGGCGTGCACGTACTGTTGCATTGCGTAATACAGGGTCAGCCCTTAGTCCGATGGCTGCATTCTTGATTTTGCAAGGTATCGAAACATTGTCACTCCGTATGGAACGCCATACCGAAAACGCAATGGCAGTTGCCAAATATCTTGAAGCCCATGACCAAGTCGCATGGGTCAATTATGGCGGTTTGGAAAGTTCACAATATTATGAGCTTGCACAAAAATACACCAATGGTAAACCATCTGCTTTGATGACATTTGGTATCAAAGGTGGCTTTGACGCAGGCGTGAAATTCTACGATTCGCTTCAAATCTTCAAACGCTTGGTGAACATCGGTGATGCGAAGTCCTTGGCGGCTCATCCAGCATCCACAACCCATCGTCAACTCAGTGACGAAGAACTTGAGTCCGCAGGTGTCTCTGGCGATATGATTCGTATTTGTGTCGGTATTGAACACATCGACGATATCATTGCCGACCTCGAACAAGCTCTCGAAGCATCAAAATAAGTTTTAATTTTTATCAGGGGATATGTTGACCTCAAGTAAGGTGGCATGTCCCTTCCTTCAAAATCATATCCTCTAATATTATTGACGCATATTAAAAATTGAACTCAGCGCTTTAAGATGTTACGTTATTTGTGAAATCTCGTTATAATGGACAAAATGATGAACTTCTAAAAGGCATTCTTATGTACATTGGTGACACACTTGCACGACGCGCAATCTATACACCCAATGCTCTAGCTGTAATTGATTCTGGCAGAGTGACTGATGAAGACTATACATACGCCGAACTCAATGACCGCGCGAACCGCTTTGCCAATTGGTTAAAACAAGCAGGCATTAAACGCGGTGACCGTGTCGGCATCATGGCGCATAATGGCGTTGAATTTTTGGATGTCTTCTTTGCATGTGGGAAGCTCGGTGCAGTGTTTGTCTGTTTTGATTGGGAGCTCAATTCACGACAACTCGCAGAGATGGTCAACCTCACACAACCCAAAGCCATGATATTCTCCGATGACTTTGCCGATACCATCGCACATATCTTATTTGAAACCGATTCCATCCGTGCCTTACTCAATATCGAAGGCTATAATATTGATGAGGAACATCATTTTGAAGATGTGCTTGCAAGCTCTTCACCTGAACCGATTGCAACTGAGGACTTTACCGAAAATGATGTCGCTTGTGTGATTTTCACCTCAGCCGATACGGGTATGCCACACCCGATTTCAATCACCTATCGCTCTATTGCATGGAATATCCTCAGTACGATTATTAATCACGGACTGCGAACCGAAGACATTGTGATGAACAGCTTTCCCATGTATCAAATCGGAGGCTTACTCGTCAATGCGCTCCCCTCGCTATTCTTGGGTGGTACAATTTTGCTTGCCAGCGATTCTGACCCCGACTTGATATTAGAACTGGTCGATGAACATGATGTCACCATTTTAGCGGGATTACCGCAACTCTTTGAAGCATTGCCCAAAGCCGAAAATTGGCACGGCGCATCCCTCGACACACTACGTTTATGTACCAGTGGCGGAACACCTCTGCCTTATGAACTGGTGTTGAAATATCGCATGAATAAAGACATCCAGTTTCAACAGGGTTTTGGTTTGAGTGCATTTGGCTCAGGTGTGTTTGCGATGGCGGGTGATGATGCCGTCCGTAAATCGGGTAGTATCGGTAGACCGAGCTTTTTTGTGGATGCGCGAGTGGTCGGTAAAGACAATAAAGCACTCCCATCTGGTGAAGTTGGTGAACTCGTTCTCAAAGGACCAAGTGTGAGTAGCAACACCCTCACCAC
>CAYGTY010000215.1:0-7532 GCA_964352825.1 uncultured Anaerolineaceae bacterium | reverse complement strand
AAGTTGGTGAACTCGTTCTCAAAGGACCAAGTGTGAGTAGCAACACCCTCACCACGCAATATGACATCGACGCACACGGCTGGTTGCATACAGGCGACTTCGCCCAATTTGATGATGAATGGTTCTTCTACATCACCCAACATAATAGTAACCTATTCAAGAGCCAATCGGAGCTATCCGCCAAAACCTAAATGTCTACCTACATCATCAATTTATAGAGTGTCTAGTGTCACCGCTTGATGTTTTGTTTGCCGACAATATCTATAAACGCCCTATAGTATTTTGTAATAAGAATTCGAGGTTAGGAGGCATTGCATGATCTATGTAATAAGACCCAAACAGGAGTTAACGGATGTATTAGGGGATGAAGTAAACTGGTTTTATACTCAACCCCATGCTTGGGAAAGTGATGAATATATCGGAACTTCTTTAGAACCTGCGGGTTCAACATATCCAACATTATTCATGAAGCTAATTTTTATGCTAGAGCTAGTTAACTACACTCAACACCCACAAACTAAACAAGAATTACAGAAATTATTAGGCAATCCATTAAAGTTCAATATAGAAATGTTTGACAAATGGTGGGTGATTGAACGAATAAAGTCTTATAAGTCACAAGAATTAACTCTCAAATATACATCAACTGATAAAATAGCAATGCTTGATAGTAAAGGTTATGAGCATATGATAGATGGGATATTCTTTGAACGCCAATTGCTAACAGCCCGTACACCTGATACGGAATAATATGTCGGACTAGGTTATATCTACCATGTAGCTAGATTGTAACTAGAGGATTTCCTTAGTGGTTCTTTTATATCACCCAACATAATAGTAACCTGTTCAAGAGTCAATCAAAATTATCCGCCAAAACGTAAGTACGGGTTCAGCTATCGGTGAAATGTGTAAGCAATCAAACCTTCTGCAAGTCTTGTTATCACTTATTGAGAACCCTTTTTGTTTTTGCTTTTCTCTGCGTCCTCTGCAACTCTGTGGTTATCATTTTTGCCCTTTGTAGCCAAATAGAGATAAACTTAAATCGACCTGTCCTTTTGACCAGACAAAACCAGTCTTTCGCACCATGCCCTCAGTGATGTTTCGGGGTATGCTATTGGAAATGACAAAAGGATAAACAGGATGATACAAGGTCTATTTGAAACCCACTTAAAAGTCTCCAACCTCGAACAATCGGTTGCGTTTTATCGTGATGTTCTGGAGCTCGAATTTGCCTATGATCAACCTGAGCGCAAGGTCGCGTTTTTCTGGATTGGCAGACACAATCAGTACATGCTCGGGTTATGGGAAGCCCCAGCTGAGGACATCCAACGCCAGCATTTTGCCTTCCGTATTTCTGCTGATGTTATGCCTCATGCCAAACAATCACTATTGGATAAAGGGTTAACTCCGCGCAACTTCCTCAATGACGATACACAAGACCCGATGGTGTTTGCTTGGATGCCTGCAGTAGCGATTTATTTTGCTGACCCTGATGGTCATTCGCTGGAGTATATCGCACCATTGGATGGTCAAGCACGTCCTGATTTAGGGGTTATCTCATGGGATGAGTGGGAACAGCTTACGTAACCTCTGTTTCGGATAAGACTTGTAAAGTGAAACGATACATTACAGTTCAGCGATCCATGAGGTATCTTAAAAAATAGAACCGCCAAAATGCCAAGTTAAGTGCTAAGTAAAATCTATCTCTGGATATATTGGAATCATTGATTTTGTTACATCTTTTTGTGCTTTTCTTTGTGTTCTTCGTTTCTTCGTGGTGAAAACCTTTGCCTAGTTTGCTCTAAAATCACGGCTATTAATTTGTTGATTTTCTAAATTTGCCTTATAATGACAAAATATTAACAATCTAGCATAAATTTTGATGTTTTGTTTGTAAATTGTTTATAAAATATCAGATTTTACCAACGGCTTGTTAATGCCAACTTTATGATTCTTAATTTGCTTATGCTTTCTCAAGGTTTAAGCTACTGTAATACATGGGGATTTATGGTAACATTAAGAAACATAACGAAGGGGTTGTATAAATAGAGGTCTCAACATGGTTTTCGCAATGAATACATATGATGATAATGACAACTTTGTACCATTTGATTTAGAGTCGGCTCGTATCCAACAATGGTGGGATACCATCCAAAGTCGAAATCGTTACTTTTTCGAGCTTGTCGAAATGAAATTATATTTTATCGAAAATCCAGATTTGTACTTATTATTACTTGAGATGGATGATTGCCTTGACGATTTAGATGTCATCGAGTGTCCATCATCAGCACGTCATCTACGCGAACGGCTTGAACGGGCTGTCCAAGATATGATATTGGGGTTGATTCACCTCGGTTCAGAAAATAATCGCAATGCCCAAATGTACTTTAATACGGCTAAAGCAGAATATAAACATGTTCTCCGCGACTATTTTGAAATTTTACCCTACTAAAACACCCTGACATCCCCCAACTTCGATTACAATAGAGCTTGCCACGTGCAGGCTTTTTGATTTTTTATGAATGTAAAGGCAAGGTCAAGCGTGAACCTGTTGCGACACTCTACCCATACAATAATCTTGGTGATTTACTTCGTCTTATTATCAATGACTCCTGCTCAAGCCCAGACACCTTCAATACCCGTTGGTTTAGCTGATCCTTATTTGATGTTTGTCCCTGTGGGATGGCGGACGGATTCACAGAGTCTCTTTGGATTTGTAAGCTTATCCAATAATGACATGATCCTAGATGTGCTTGACCCAACACGATTTGAGCAATATATTCCATATGACCCAAATACCAGTCCACGCCAACTCCTGATTGATTACTGGCAGTTCTTTTATGTTCAAACCCCAGACCGCGCCCAAATTGATTTATTGACAATTGGTGAAAATACTGTTGCCCTCTATATCGACCCACAACAACCCAGCCTTGCAACCTATATTGTGGAATTAGCCAATCAGCGTTTCGCCCTCATCGAAGCCCATGCCCAAGATGGCACATATGATAATAACGAACAACCGACTGTACATAGCATCTTAGGAACGTTATCCGTCTCGCTAACGGGTGAAATCCGTACTGATGTTTTATACGATACAGTGCCTCTTCCATCCAATCGTTATTCACTGTCGATGCCACCCGATTGGCAGATTGAAGCATCATTGGTTGCTGGGCAAATTTTCCTTGTCGGTGATGGCTTAGAGACACTGATGTTTGCGCCTGACAGCATTTCCGAATTTTTCGATTTTCCACCCGATGTCAATTTAGCGGAATTAGCACAGGTGATAGAATCGACTTTATTTGAGGTTGACCTCAGTAATATAGAGATTACCCAATCACAAGCAGGTGACCGCCGTTTAGCGACTTATGGCTTCCGTAGCCTCAGCAACCAGACCGATACCCAAGTGGCGTTGGTTCAATTACCCGACGGCAGTGTGGCGTACTTCAAGACGATTACCCCCCAAGATAAGATTACCGTCCTACTTCGTGATCGTTTGCGTCGGATTGCATTATCTATCCAAACAATCGAAGCAGACGACCCACTCGCAGGTTTCACAGATGATATTCGTGCGAAAATTATCCCAAATAGTGGGGAATGGCGTGTGAACTTACGCGATATGATGCGACTGGTATGTGATGGTCAAGTTGAGCGACTTGTACCTTTATCTGATGACCTCCGCGCCGTGTTTGGGGACTTCGATACAATCGTCGCTGACCCTGATGGCGAAAGCATTACAATCGCTAGTGACGGCATCGCCAGCTTATTCCAGCGTGGAACATTGCGCCGTGATGAAACAGATTATTTCCAAATTATCGAAAACAACCTCGGTTATACCATCACACCGCAAACTAACAATACGATGCTAGGGCGTTTGAACATCATCAATCCTAATGACGATGGAAGCAATTGTCGCATCGGGGTGAGCTTGCAATTGCGCTATGTCGAATAATATAACTGGGTATCCGTCTCTACCCGCTATTAGCTTTTTCTTCGTGTGCTTGGTGGTGAGTGTTTTTTGATAAATCGATCAGGGATTGACCAAACCATCAATCCCAGCATTATTTGTAGATTATTGATATTTCAAAGGGAGTGCCGTTAGGGTATGTAGCACAATCGTAGAACCACGTTGGACATGGGCTGGTTCGATGTTGAGTTGCAGATTTGGGAAACGCTCTAATAAGCGTGAAATTGCAATTGTGCCTTCCATTCGTGCTAAGGGCGCGCCCAAGCAAAAGTGAATCCCATGACCAAAAGCAATATGTGGATTATGCTCACGGGTAATATCAAAGACATCAGGTTTATCAAAGATGTCAGGATCACGGTCAGCCGCTAATAAGAGTGGGATTAAGACATCGCCAGCCTCAATCACACGTCCATCATGCCATTCCATATCCTCGCCCGCCCAACGATTCAGCGTCGCATCAACAGGTCCATTGTAACGGAGCATTTCTTCGATTGCTTTGCCTGTCAGGTCAGGATTTTCGCGTAACATCTCAAATTGGTCACGATGTTGCAATAAATCCAGCATCCCGTTTCCGATTAGGTTGACAGTTGTTTCGTGACCTGCCACCAACAAGAGGAAAATCATACTCAGCAGTTCCATCTGTTCAAGCTGTTGCCCTTCATCATCCGCCCGAACCAAAGCACTCAGAATATCCCCTGTATCCTCTTTACGCCGAATATCAATCATGTTGTTCATATACTGCACGAACTCCATAATCATCGCCAATGAGGACATATCACCTGACAAAATCGCATTTGTCCATTTACGGAATTTATTACGGTCAGCAACAGGAATACCGAGCATCTCTGCAATGACAGTAATCGGGAGCGGAAGCGCAAAATCTTCGACAAGATCACCTTCGGGTTTGCTTGCCATCGCATCTAATAATTCATCGGCAATTTGTTCGATACGCGGTTGCAAATCACGGATGCGCGCAGGGGTAAATGCCTTATGGACTAGACTCCGCAATCGGGTGTGGTCGGGTGGGTCTTGATTGAGCATATGTTGGTTAATCACTGCCCACGGTGAATCGGTATCCATGTCATCATTTGCGTCGATGTTAAAACGCGCTTTGAGGATTTCAGGTGACATGCTTTTGCGTGGATTTTTAACTGAGCGTTTGTCCTTGAGAATGGAGATACTATCTTCATAACGGGTAAAGAACCAGACCGTCTGCCCCATGCCATCAACCACTTTATAGGCAGGGTCTTGCTCACGCATCAGATGATATAAGGCATGGGGGTCATTGCGTGTTGCCTGACTCCAGATATTATATTTTGATTTTGCTGACATGCTTGCTTCCAATCCCTAATTGAACGGTATATAGAGTCGGGCGCAGACATAGCAACGCCCCTACAGGATGATATAATCTATACGCAATTAACCACGCATAAGTCTCACTTAAACCTCAAATGCCCATTCACCTTGACGCATGACGGGTTCGTGTTTCCCATCAAGGGTTACGCCGTCAATATCGAGTGTCGCGCTCCCAATCATAAAGTCCACATGGGTTTGGCTTGTGTTTCCACCTGCCTCCATAAATTGGTCTTCATCCATCGCTGAGCCACCTTGAATCGTCTTTGCATAAGCCCGTCCGAGTGCAATATGACAAGCTGCATTCTCATCAAAGAGGGTATTGAAGAATAAAATTCCTGATTGTGAAATGGGGGAACTATGAGGGACAAGCGCAACTTCGCCGAGGTGTTTTGCGCCTTCATCGGTATCGACCAAATCTTGCAAGACATCCTCACCCTGTTCTGCTTCAAAGCCTGTCACGCGACCATCCGCAAATGAGAAGTTAAAGTTATCAATGATGCTACCGTTATAGCTAAGGGGTTTGCTTGCTTGGACTGTTCCGCTCACCCGTTCACGATGGGGCATGGTAAAGATTTCTTCTGTTGGCATATTAGGTGCAAAGCGTTTACCTGAAGAATGGTCAGAGCCACCCCCTTGCCAGATATGCCCTTGTGGTAAACCCACTGTAAAGTCTGTACCCTCGGCTTTAAAGTGCAGGGCAGTATAGGCTTTGTTATTGAGATAGGCAGAACGACTGACAAGGTCTTGTTGATGTTTACGCCACGCCGCAACAGGGTCATCTTCATTGATACGGGTTGCCGCGAAAATCGCATCCCATAACATCATGACACGGTCTTCTTCTGGCGCATCAGGAAAGACAATATCCGCCCATGCTTGGGTTGCAATCGCTGTCAGCGACCATACATTTTCATCAATCAATTTTGGCACAAGATGAGCGGTTGCAGCTTGTGATGAACGTTGCATCGTTGTGACCTTCTGACGGTCTAAGCCAGCAAATAACTGTGGGTCACGTCCCATCATCACCAGACGCGCAACCCCTTCTTCTGCATAAGATTCTGCATTGGCAATCAACCACGGAGGCACATAATCAAATGAATCGTCAGGTGCATGGAGTATCCGCAATCGGCTTGCTTCTTCGTCACGCCAATTCAAATCAACATATCTTGCACCAGCTTTATAGGCAGCTTCGACGGTATAATGCGCTAACTTACGCACATTCGGATCGTCGGTCATATTCACTGTGAAATGCAATAAATCGCCTTCACTGAGGTTCACCCCCACTTGAATAGCGAGGTCAGCATATTTTCTTAAATTTTGGTCAAAGGTTGTGTCTGGCATTGAATGTGAAGTCCTTTACAATTATCCATATTTGATGTGCGCTAGTATAACAGAAACCTCTTAAAGGAAAACCAGAATGACCGAACAATCAACAATCAGCCGAACCCCATCACCGATTACAAAAAAATCCCTCATCAAAGATTTATCCAACTTAGGATTAAAAACAGGGCAGACGGTCTTGGTGCATAGTAGCATGAGCCAAATCGGATGGGTAAGTGGTGGCGCACAGACGGTCATAGAAGCTCTATTATTCGTTCTTGGGGATGAAGGTACATTGATGATGCCCACCCACAGCGCACAAAATACCAACCCAGCCAATTGGCAACGCCCGCCTGTCCCTGAGTCATGGTGGCAGACTATCCGTGAAAACCGCCCAGCATATGACCCTGCCATTACACCCACCCGTGAAATGGGGGCAATCCCTGAGATGTTCCGCAATTATCCCCATGTCAAACGGAGCGCGCATCCCGTTGGTTCATTTTCTGCGATTGGACACCATGCGGATTATCTACTCGATAACCATACCGACTTAAGAGACATGTTTGGTGATGATTCCCCGATTGGCAAACTCTATGAATTGGACGGGTATGTACTGTTATTAGGTGTAGGGCATGGTAACAATACCTCGATTCATCTTGCTGAATATCGTGCCGACTTTCCTAACAAGAAATATGTACAAGAAGGCTGTGCGATGCTGGTTGATGGTCAGCGTCAATGGGTCGATTTTGAGATGTTTGCCCTTGATGATGAAGATTTTGTGCAACTTGGGGATGCTTATCATAGCAAGCATGGTAAAGTGTCGGGCACAGTCGGCATCGCAGATACGATTCTGGTACAGCAACGTTCGATTGTTGATTTTGCAGTCGGCTGGATG
>CAYGTY010000214.1:0-10454 GCA_964352825.1 uncultured Anaerolineaceae bacterium | reverse complement strand
TGCCCATGTCTTTGAGGGTAAAATAAATCGGCAAGCCAGCAAAAATATCAAAACCACCACCTGCTCCAGCGATTAGGATATTTTGGGAATTTTCCAGTAGGTTTAAGATGGGTAAATTGAGTTCCATAGAGTCCATAATATGATTTAATAGATGACTTAATTATATCATATATCAGAAAAAGAGGTTGATAAAATCTGTTTATATTATGTCTTAGCAAGCTAATTTCCCAGAATGAAAGAGGGCATGTCAATATTTAGACGTGGAGAATAATTCAAAGGCCTAACGCGAAGGTGCGGAGGAACTGAGAATCCACAGGTGAACAGGTAAAATAGCATATCGCTTGTTAAAACTGTCGACTCATTACTCATCTCTCATCAATTGGCTTAGTGATTCAAATATTTGAGGCTTAAAATGATTGCCATCAAATCCGCTTGAATGAAAACCACAGAGTTATTTGCCCGACAATTGCGTTATAATTAAGGTTCATCAATTTAAGAGAGGCGCAAACAGAATGGCAATTGTGGTAGATTGGTCTGATGATGAGCAAAGCATCATCCAATATGATATTAAGGGGCAGTGGTCTTGGTTAGAATTTGAATCAGGCTTGCAACAAAGTATTGTTCAAACGATGGAGGTTTTGCATACTGTTCACGAAATTTATGACCTGACTTATAGCCAACCCTTTCCCGAAAACAGCCTAGACTTTTGGCGCAATGCCCTGCGTGTGATGCCTGATAATCGAGGACATATCATCTTTGTCGGGACAGAGAAAAATGTATCATCTTTATTGATTCGATTACAGCGTATGTACCCCGGTTATGCTGATCGTCTACACACTGCCGATACCCTAGGTCAAGCACATAAACTCATCATCTATCTAAAATCTAAAGATAGCTCTGTCTAAAGTTGGAATCGTCCGATGCGGTCTAAGCCTGCATAATCTTGAAGAATATCGCACGCTACAGCAAATGTTGTTTGTACCAGCTCTTGAAGTGCATCCCCTTGTTCTGCCCCAATCTCCAATAAAATCCATGACCCTGTTTTACAGACATTCGGCAATTGCTCAAATAATTCCCGAATCAGGTCAAGTCCATCGTCTCCACCATCCAATGCCATATGCGGTTCATGTTGACTGACCGCTAATTTAAGCATATCGTTATGCCGAATATAGGGCAGGTTCGCCATCAATACATCGACTTTGATATTGGCATCTATCAAGGGTTGAGCCAGATTGCCGTGAAAGGTCGTGACTAACACTTGGTTGGCTTCGATATTTTGAGTGGCGACGGCAAGTGCAGGTTCACTAATATCAGTGGCATACACACGACTGGTCGGCATATGCTTAGCAAAGGTCACAGCCAACGCACCACTGCCTGTCCCAATATCAGCAACAATGCACTCAGGTTTTTCTTGCATTAAACGGAGCGCATCTTCTAAGAGTAGCTCTGTCTCTGGGCGTGGAATCAGAACATCAGGGGTGACGATAAATTCCAAATCATAAAAACCTTGTTTACCCAAAATATAGGCAATGGGTTCACCCGTCATGCGACGTTGCAGAAGCGCATCAAATTGTATTTGTTGCTCAGATGTGAGGTGTTCGTCGTCATGTGCAAAGAGATAAACACGCTCAACCTCTAGCACATAACAGAGCAGTACCTGTGCATCAAGTGAAACGGTATCAGAATTGGATAATTGGATTTTGGCTTGGTTTAGGGCTTTACGGATGGTTAGCATGGTATTGGTAAATTTTCTTTTGGTGTTTATATGATACAGAGATAGAGTTGAAATCTAACCCATAGCTATCAAGTTAAGAAAGTCATAACTTAAAAAACATTATATTCGCCAAAATCAAAATAGAGTGTTTTTTCGTAAGGGCGAAACATGTTTCGCCCCTATATGACCTACTACAACCTGTTTTTATCTGATAACAATCATCCCATTTGGGGGAAACTATCTCAAAATATCATTGGCGAAGGTATTGAAAAAGACCTAGTTCTTATTTGATTTTTCGCTTAGGTTTACAGCTACAGGGCAACTCACTGAGCCACCCTGACGAAATATCTTGTTTTGATTGTGGTGAGGTATTTAAATTTGAGATTTATTCATCCCCACCTGATAAGAGCATTTCGGCTTGTTCTTGGGTCGCGAGGCTATCAATGAAGTCGTCAATGCCACCATCCATGACCGCAGGTAAATTATAACTGCTGTAGCCAATACGATGGTCAGTCACGCGCCCTTGTGGATAATTATAAGTGCGGATTTTTTCGGAGCGGTCACCACTACCGACTTGACCACGGCGTTCTTCTGCTCGTTCTGAGCGTTGGAGTTCTACTTCTTTTTCGTAGATACGCGCAATCAAGACTTGCTTGGCGCGACTTTTATTTTTAAGCTGACTGCGCTCATCCTGCATTTCGACCACAATCCCTGTCGGTTTATGAATCATACGGACAGCCGAATCGGTTGTATTAACGGACTGTCCACCTGCACCCCGCGCACGGAAAACCTGCGTTTCGACATCGTTCATATTGAGTTCAACATCCACTTCATCCATCTCGGCTAATACCGCAACAGTTGCTGTACTGGTATGGATGCGCCCCTGACTTTCGGTCTGTGGAACACGTTGCACACGATGCACACCACTTTCATATTTCAAGCGACTAAACGCCCCATCGCCTTTAATCTGGAAGGTGATGTTTTTGTAAACACCGTTGCCTTGCTCATTAATATCGAGCATTTCGACTTTCCATTTATTGCCTTCTGCATAGCGTGTATACATCCGCAATAAATCACCTGCGAAGATACCAGCCTCATCGCCACCTGCCCCTGCGCGGATTTCCATAATCACATTGCGTTTGTCGCGTGGGTCTTTGGGAAGAAGCATAAGTCTGATGTCTTCTAGAAGTTGTTCGGTGGTTTCTTCAAGCTCGCTGACTTCCATCTGTGCCATTTCTTTCATTTCGGCATCATTTGTCGAGAAGAGCAGTTCCTTTGCGCCTTCTAACTCTTCCACTTGCTTTTGATATTTGCGATATGCCATCACAATCTCTTGCATATCAGAGCGTTCTTTAGCAAGTTCGGCGATTTTTTCATAATCTTGTGCGACGCTTGGGTCACCCATCATGCGTTCAATTTCTTCGTAACGGGCTTCTACTTCTAATAATTTTTCGAGCATTATTCATCCTCAGGGTATCGCTGATTGTCATTATCGTGTTTGATTGTCGGTGTGCTGGAATGTCAAACTCACAGCATCCAATACTTGAATCTGTGTTATTTTGGTTGGGGGTCGCTAGAGTTCGTCTAGCCGATTGATGTCATATCGTGTATTCATGATTATATTATACATCCTCAGCCCAAAGTTGAAAGTGAAAAATAGAAAGTAAGTCTATTTCAGATAATTGGCAACCATCTAAATGAATCCAAGATGTGGTGTGGGCAACACGTTAGCATTGCCACATCCTTTTTTAAATTTGCTTAATCGTGGAAGCGTTGTAAAACAGCGAAAATTTTATCTGTGCCGAAGTACATTGCCTCTGTTGGTAGACGTTCATCGGCAGCATGAACCGTCAGCAAAAAGTCAAAATCTTCGGGTAAGTCCATCGGTAAATAGCCATAGGTCTGAATATCTAACTCGCTGAAGAAGCGTCCATCTGTTCCACCCGAAATCAATAATGGGAAAACATGCGCGTTGTCTTGCCCATCAAGCAAAATTTCTGCCATCGTATCAAACATTCCCATATCAAGATGCCCTGAGCCAGCACTATGACGCACCAATTCGACTTCTCCCCATTCACCAATCAAATCACGAATTTCCTGCATGGCTTGTTCAGAGTCAAACCCAGGGACAGTCCGCATATCAATTTGGAGTTCCATCTGCCCAGGGATAACGTTAATTTTGTCGCCACCTTGCACAATATTGGGGCTGGCTGTGTTATGCAGAATTGCGTCGAAGCGTCGCCCGAGGTCACCGAGTTCATCAATTACAGCATCGGTATGTTCAGCGACAAGCATCTGACGGAGCATATTTCCCATGTCGCCCCCTAATCCATCGGCAATTGCATTAATCATATGTTCAGCCGCTGGTGTGACATGAACGGGTAAGCGATGTGTATTGAGGGCTTCGAGTGCCTTTGCTAATTTATAAGTTGCATTGACGGGGCTACGGCGTGGCATTGACCCATGTCCAGCAGGACCTCTAAAGGTGACTTTTGTCCAGCAGATACTCTTTTCCGCCGTTTGGATAGCGAAGAATTTTTTGCCACCGATATACATAGGGAAGCCACCAAATTCACCAATCGCATATTTCACACCTTCAAATATATCGGCATGTTCTTCAATCATGAACTTTGCGCCATAATCACCCCCTGCTTCTTCATCACTGAGGACACAGAGAATCACATCCCCCGGAAGGTCGATATTTTCGGCTTTGGCTTTGAGGAAGGCGGCTGTCATCATTGCAACCCCACCTTTCATATCGAGCGCACCCCGTCCCCAAATAACCCCATCAATCAATTCACCACTAAACGGCGGTTGTGACCAATCTTGATTCGCCGTGCTGACAACATCCACATGTCCATAGAGCAAAAATGGCGATGCAGAACCATTGCCTTTAATCCGTGCAACAAGGTTTGGACGACTGGGGTCTTTGGCATAAATCTGTGTCTCTATGCCGAGGCTCTCACATAAGCCAGCAATGTAATTGATACACGCAGTTTCGTTACCAGGGGGATTGGTCGTATCAAAGCGAATCAAGTTTTGTAGGAGTTCATCAGGGCGATTATAGATGGTTGTGGGGTCAGTCATAATAAGCCTTTTCTATTCAATCAGAATGATTTATTGATGCTATCTTAAACCATCATCAACTGCAAGCAATATCTCATGTTGATAGGTGGGTCATTCAAAAGCCTATCGGGAAGATAAAACTCATGGTTCGCTGAATAGATACACATGATGTATGATATGAGGCTTAATAAGCATACACAAGTCAGGTATCTTTGATGACAACCCTTGTCGCGCAAATTGCACCTCAACGCAGTACCCAATATACAGAGCTAGTCACACAACTCGCACCTTATGAAATCTTGCTGAGTCCACTGCAATCCCATTTAGTAGGCGATGTCAGCACAATTAAACTCGGCACACAGGATTATCTCAAGTTTGAGTTAGATGATTTTGAAGATGATGCAATTTTACAGATACTTGACCAATTGGCGATGACCGATGCGTATTTTCACTATTATGATGCGATTGGTGATTTAGCAGGACCTTTCCTCAAACCGATTGATATACCAACAAATTATGCCTTACCCATCGACTTGATATCGACACGGCGTTATCGGGGCAAAACCAACGAGTTATTCACACAGTTTATGTGTAATATCGCGCGCTATAGTAGCGATTACAGCACAACCCCTTGGGATAAGCTCACATTATTAGACCCACTATCAGGGGGTGGCACAACCTTATTCACGGGTCTTATCTTGGGTGCGGATGTGATTGGTGTCGAACACGATAAAAAAGTGGCAGAAGGCACAATGAGCTTCCTCAAGCAATATACTAAAGAAGGTCGGATTCCAGCCAAGTTCAGAGTCGATAAATTAAAAAATGTCGGAAAGCGTTGGTTTGTCACACTCAATCAATCGATGCGCTGTGTGATTGGCTCAGGCGATACCCGTGATGTCAAACATTATGTTCATGGGTTGAAAAACCCACAACTGATAGTCACAGACTTGCCTTATGGGATTCAACATCGTGCAGAGTGGCAAGACATGTTAACAACAGCATTGCCTGCATGGTCGGACGTGATAGCAGAGGGTGGCGCGCTTGTATTTTCTTGGAATGCCTCGCGCTTATCTCGTGAAGATATGATTGAATTAGTCCATGATGTCAGTGATTTTAAAGTGCTAGATGACGCACCCTATAATCAACTTGTCCATCGCGTAGACCGTGTGATTAAAGAACGTGATGTGATTGTCGCGCGTTTATAAAATTAAGTCACGTAACTGCGTTCATAGACCTCTTGCCCTGCAATATAGGTGGCTTCAATCGCGCGGTCATCGGCACATATCATTAATACAAATAGCAATTCTTCCAGTGTATCAGCAACCCCTGCGCGTAAGTTCAAGAGGGGGGTTGCGCGTGGGTCAAGCACCACAACATCGGCATCATGCCCGACCTTGAATGTACCAACACGGTCTTCGATACCGAGAGCCGTTGCACTACCCAATGTCGAGAGATAAAATCCTTGAATCGCTGTTAGAGAAATGCCGCGCATCTGTGCCATTTTATAGGCTTCACTCATGGTTGTGAGCATACTAAAGCTCGTTCCACCACCGACATCTGTCCCCAAACCGACTGTCACAGGTCGATTCTCCTGTTTTGCCATCTCGATATTGAATAAGCCACTCCCAATGAAAAAATTGGAGGTTGGACAATGGGCAAAGGTTGCGCCTGTCTCATGAAAGCGACGCAGTTCACCCTCTGACATATGAATAGCGTGTCCATAAATTGCACGACTATCTAATAATCCGTAGTGGTCATAAATATCGGTATAATTTTTGCGCTCAGGATAAAGCTCCATTGCACGTTTGATTTCATCCACATTTTCAGAGATATGCGTTTGGAGTCGCACATCATGGTGTTCTTTCATGAGTGTGCTTGCCATCTCCAATTGGGCTGGACTGCTGGTGAGTGCAAAGCGAGGCGACACTGTATATATGGCGCGTCCCTTATTATGCCAACGGTCAATCAGGGTTTTGCTATCATCATAACTGGATTGTGGGGTGTCTAATATGGAGGCTGGGGCGTGACTATCCATCATCATCTTTCCAGCCAAAATCAACATATTCTCTTGTTCAGCCGCTTGGAAAATTGCATCAACCGATTCTGGTGCAGAGGTACAAAAGATAGAGGCTGAGGTCGTACCGTTACGCTTGAGTTCATCAACAAAAAACTCAGCAATATTATAGGCATGTTGCTCGTTATTAAACTTGGCTTCGGTTGGGAAGGTGTATTTATTCAACCATTCAAGCAATTGTGTTCCATACGAACCGATAATTTCGACTTGTGGATAGTGGATATGGGCATCGATAAAGCCCGGCATGATAATCGAATTGGGATAATGGTGAATGTCTGTGCCTTGTGGAATCTTTGGCAAAACATCACGAGCTGACCCAACATCAAGGATACGACCGTCTTCAATCAAGATGATGCCATCGGATTCATAGACCACGCAATCGCTATTGTCATTTAAGAAAGGGTCATCCACCAGATAAAAAAGTGAACCCCGTATCGCAGTCATTATCGATTCAGCCATTAGCTTGTCCTTATCCTAATTCAATCTGATTTGATTGTGCCACAGAATGAGATAAGTTTCATCGTTTTGGTTATTTTATAGAGACCAACAAAATCAGATTTTCTACTTGTCACTTTCAACGTTGGGCTGATATTGAAATAGACTCACGTGCGGTCAAAACCTGTACAAGTCCTCGCATTTTGCGTACACTGTCTCCGCATATCATCCAGAAGCTAATCGACTTATGACCGAAAATCCAAACCCAATTGCCATCTCTCATCCCAACCGCCCTTATATCCTGATTCTGCTTGTGACGACCCTCATTGTGCAAGGTGTCATGTATATCAGCTATCCATTGGGTAACAGCATCAACAATGATAATCAGGCTGGACAAGTCTATCTGATGGATGAATTTGTGTCGGGCAATTTCATGGTCGGCAATGTGCGCTATAACCCTGGGTATGCTCTTGTGCTAGCCCCCTTTAAAGCCTTGACGGATAACTTCGGCAGGCTCGCCCCACGCTTGTTATTATTGGTGCATGTGCTGGCGTATAGCACGATTCCCTTTATGGTCTACGATATTATGCGTCGTCGCTTTACACCACTGGCTGGATTGATTACAGGATTAATCGTCTTGATTGACCCCTTCGGCTTACAGTGGATTCACTTTCAACTCCCCGGATGGCTTATCGCATTTGTCACAGTGTGGGCATTGTGGATGGCACAACTCGCATGGGATAGCACAATACGACGGCGTTTTATATGGGTTGGACTGGCGAGTGTTGGCTTGGGTATTATGACCTTCGCCCGCTTTAATTATGCCCCATTGGTCGCGATTTATGGTTTGAGCTTCTTATTGTGGCGACACATCCCCATAAAACAACGTCTCGCATTATTTGTCATGGTGGGTGTTATCAGCATCGGGATTTTAGCAACTTATATTTTAGCGGTTCACATCCCATCCACAGGAACAACCACTCTCAGCTGCATCACAGGCAATAATCTCGCGACAGGATTGCTGGAAAAGGGTATTCCTATGCGCGCATCCAATGGTGAAAAATCCGAAAATTATACCAAGCTCCTAACACTCAAAGCTGACCGCCCAACCGACTTTTACGAATACACCTATCCTTTATGGCAAAATCCACACTCATGGGTGACAAAAGCCGAGCGAGAGGCATTCCTAGCACAACCTTATGGACAACCTAAAGAGAACATAACCACCGTTTTTCCTGCTGAACTTTATTGGTATCTCGGTCCATGTGAAGCAGACGCGCTACTCTATGACATCTACTTTGAAGCAATTGCGCGTGAGCCTATGAAGCTCGCACAAGAAATCCTCAAATCGACACTCTATATGCTCATTCAGCACCCGACAGAAACCAGCTTTCATCATATGTATGTTGACCGTGCTGATGCAATTGATTGGCAAGGTGAGGGGCGTTTTGGATTTTATGAAGCGCAGAGTGCTATGTATAACGGGCAGGTTGTTTGGCGGACAGGCATTGAACTATATACCTTGTTATTCACACCCATAAATCTGATTAAGCTACTTACCCCGTTTGCAGTCATTTGGGCATTATGGAAGCGCGATTGGTTTACGGTGACTGTCGCAGTTCTGCTCATGGTCGGGCTATTCTTGATTGCATCAGCCGCACGGATGGAACCCCGTTATTATGCGATGTTGTCTCCGCTATTCACTATTCTAATTGGGGGATTTGTTGCTGAGATAATTCAGCGTATCAGAATATCATTGCAAACTTAAGCGGATGGAACAGTTATTTCCCTTATATCTCCATTGACAATTTGATTGAAGGGAATCCAACGAAACATCGACCCCACTTTGAGTCCGAGTGAATCATCAGGGTGAAATACAAGTCGAATCCTTTCATTTTGTTCACCATCAAGCTGAATCGGAACTTGCACTAATAACTGCCGTGAATTTGCGGATAAAATATTTAGAATATATTCATCAGTATTTGTCGGTGATGGTTGAGCAATCACAAGATATTTACCGCCAATCCCCCAATCTAATACATCCGTTTCAGGTAAATCTAGGCTACGATTAAAGGTCAAATCTGCATTCCATAAATCGAATATCCCTTCGCTATCCTGTGTCAATAAAAGACCGTCAGGCATATGAAGCATTTGTTTAAATTGTGCAACTCGCATTCCGCTCGCATTAAGTTCACTAGCCGTTTGTGAGACAAAATTATCAACCCCCATATAAGGTGGGTTTTCTGGGGCAAAAATCGATGTGATATAGCGAACAAACGATGTACTATTTGGAATCAGTGAAACAACTTCGCCATAATAGGATCGATCAAACCAAGCGGTTTCTAATGTCTCGATATTAAGTACCGTCCATGAGGACTCAGGTTCTGTGGCACTAAAGATAATATATTGACCATCATCTGTAAAATGGGCAACCCACATCGAAATACCCCCACCGACACCTGCTGGCGGTTTCATTGTCAATTCCCAGAGCGTATTCATACCCTCAATATCGATGAGTGCAAATTGCGAATCGCTAATATGAAGAAAAAGCAGGTTAGCATTTACTGGACTAAAAACACCTATCCCAGAAAATGGTAATTTAACAGGCGACACGCTTAAATCGTCGGCATCATAAAGTGAGTCACCAGCAACTAATTTTGTTCCATCGAGATTAACTGCCACATCAACACCTGTTAGTGTGGTAAAAGGTGTATCGAGTTGCACGACCCGCCGAACAAAAGCCTCATCGCTAACACTTTCCGCAGTCCAACCGGCAAACCCGTTCTCCGCCTCGACATTTATCCAACGAATACCATTATCACAGCCACCTAGTTCAAGCACACTAAATCGACCTCCACCTTCAATACCACCCACTATCGAGCCAGTTGTTGACGGTTCAGCACGAACATTATTTGATGTTTCACCTAAAATGATGCCCGTATCCCCAACATCGAGGATAGGTGCAAGACAATTTTGTGCATAATTTTGAATCGGTAAAAGTACAAATAGAATCAGAAGTAGGGTGAATCGTTTCATAGGGTCGACCTTCATAGAATAATGTTAATGTCTATTTTACATAGTATAAACGACATTGATAAACACAACTGACAAAACTCTAACAGGATTCTGATAGCAGGATATTGACGTGTCACCATCCCAATATTA
>CAYGTY010000213.1:0-10479 GCA_964352825.1 uncultured Anaerolineaceae bacterium | reverse complement strand
AACTTGAATTTTCTTTGCCTGCAATTTTTTCAACAAATTCTTTGCAACAGAACCTGCATTCCTGTCCAGTGGATTCGGCGCTGATGGTACCCACTGGATAAAAATTAGGACCTCAAACTTAAAGAACGGATGGCGAGAAAAATTGACATTGTAACGGTATTATATCGTCTAATAATGCTTCTGCTAATGTCAATGATATCACAAGTGGATTTGATGCCAGGGCATGAATCAACGAATGTCGATCTCCATTCCAGATGGCATCTGCTGCTAGCCATTGATATTCTGCTAACATATGCAATAGACCCATCACATCTGAAGGGAGAACAGGTTGAACAAGTGGTGTGGCACCTCTGGCTTCAAGACGAGCAGGTAATTCAACCACGCGATCTGCTGCGAACCCAGCTAATGCTCCTCGATTCGGAATATTGACTGTGTGAATACTACTGTTACGCATAACAAGCCCACGCATAACTTCAACTGCCATATCACCAAACACAGACCCACCCCGCACATGCGTTAATTTAGGTACATCAGCTTCAATTTGTTCTTGAAAATGGTCATAATACCCTTGCAGGTCATCCATGATAACCTCTGCGCGGGACTTTTCACTTTCTTTTGCTTCTCTTACTGTTTCTTCCCGATAATAATAATATTGGAAATAACTGTTTGGCAGTCGTCCATAGTCACGTGCCAATCGGAATTGACGTTTGACACGGTTTGCAATATTGGGGTTTGCCATAACAGCTTCATAATGTCGATTCATGACGGTAATACCATCTTCACCATCAATCAAAAACTGTGTACTCCATGTGGCATGATTTAAGCCAACAGATTCTAATTGAACAGAATGGGGTTGTATCCCCATTGCACTGATTATTTTGTTCTGATCGTCATTTGTCTGATCACAAATACTGATACATGGAATATTACTAAAATGGGTGACAGCTTCTGCAACAATTTGTGTTGGATTTGTATAATTGACTAAGATTGCATTCGGTGCAAACTTTTCAATATCGTGCAAAACACTTTTGATCACCGGTAGCGTTCGCATAGCAAAGAAGAAGCCACCCGGGCCAATCGTTTCTTGTCCAATCACATCGTATTTTAGTGGAATTCTCTCATCTTGGGCGCGCGCTTCAAAACCACCCTGTCGGAATGTCGTTAATACATAATCTGCGGATTGGATTGCTGATTGTTGATTAGTATGCTGTGTAATAGTTAGATCAACACCAGCTGTTTCGACTAATCGCTGGTTTAAATGATAAACGATATCAAGTTCTGGTGCGGCAATATCCATTAATGCAATTTCTGCACCTGTAAATGCATCAGCATTTTGAATAAAGGCATTAATTAGACCTGGTGCGTAGGCACTCCCACCACCTATGATTGCAATTTTGATAGCCACTTTTGTACCTCCTCCAATGTTGGGGTTCCTGTAGTACCTCCGACAACAGTTGTCGTCAATGCACCACAAACTGCCCCATATTCCATCGATTTTTGAATTGAATAACCTTGGGTATGAGCATAAATAAACCCTGCATCAAACGCATCACCCGCGCCTGTTGTATCGACAGGAGTAACTGATAACGGGGCAACATCTATTGATAAATTATGCCCCCGTACCACTGCTCCTTTTGCACCATTTTTCATCACAACATAGCCCGTATCCATCTGTGATGCGGCTTTGTTGATAGCTTTTTCCGTATCCTCTTCTTTCATTATAAAACATAATTCAGAACGACTCGGCAGAAAAAAATCTAGCTGAGGAATCATGTTTAGTAAACGTGGATCATGTAATATATCTTCATCCCAGCCCGGATCCATAGAGATTGTTGCGCCTGCTGCATGTGCTATCTGGCAAGCATCAGGGTGGTCAAATACCGCTAGAAAGCTACCCAAATGCACATGTTTGCTGGGATACTCTTTTAATATTTGTGCTAGATCAGCTGGATTTGGTGGTTTTTCGAATCGGGTGATAAATGCACGATCATGAGCAAACGATAATGCTACCGTGAGTTGAGTCAGTGGTTGTGGATGTTCGCGAATAAACGTAAGATCAATACCAAGATCATCAAGGAGTCCCCTAGCAACAAGGCTGAGTGGGTCATTGCCGAGATCAGCAATAAGTCCGACTTTTGCTCCTAAGCGATGCAGCCCAACAGCGACAATTGCACTCCCACCAATTGCCATCTGAAAATTACCCGCAAAGATCTCAGTACCGAGTTCAGGCATCGATGGTAGGTCAGTAAAAATAAAATCATAGAATAATGGACCATATACAAGTACGTCATAGGTCATACTTTTTCATCTCCACTAAGTTGCTGCACAGCCATTTTATAGTAGGGTGATGCAATAGGTCCGTCTAGCAGAGGATCTTCTGTTTCTTGCATCCATAGCAATAATCGTGAACGTAAGTCCCGCTCTATTTCTTTATATAATTCCTGTCCAGCAAGATTGTTTTTCTCATCAGGGTCAACTTCAAGGTCGTAAAACTCAATCTGAGGACGCGTAACAGTTAATTCATCAATCATCTGTGGATAAATTGGACTATGCATAATATCAGCTGGTACGTTAGTAATATCAACTTCGGCATTCCAGATAAGCTTATATCTTGCCGTACGAATTGATCGTTGCGGTTCATAAGCCGTATGGAACGTTTTCTCAGTATAGATTTCTTGACGAGCTTGATAATCTTGACCCTGTAACAATGCCCAATAACTCTTTCCTTGTAGTCGATCAGGAATTGAGATTTGTAAGGCATCTAAAATGGTGGGCACCATATCAACATGACTTACGAGGTCTGTTATTTGTCTTCCCCCTACTAATCCAAGACGTGGACTATACATAATAAGCGATGTTTTAATACCGGGGTCATAAAGTGTGCATTTTGCCCGTGGCATAGCCAATCCATGATCTGTTGTAAATATTAGCCATGTATCATCCATCAGATTGTGCTGATGTAGTGTATCAATAATGCGTCCGATAGCCTGATCCATCGCTTTGATAGTTCCTTGCAACTCGCTAAATTCCTGATGTGCCTCAGTTGTATCTGGAATATAGTTTGGTAAATCAGTTCCACGTGAATTATCAGGGGCCGCTTGTTTAAACCCACCTTGACTATCTCGATGTGGTTCAAAGAAACCAATATTGAGGAAGAAAGGACGATCGTGTGATTTTTCTAAAAATTCTATCGCACTGTCTGCTAGTTCAGCAGCTTGCCCTCTAGCTAACATGTGGTCAAAGCCTAACCCTTGTACAGATTCTACGCTTCCATCTATGACATGCTGTACACCTATATGCGCAGTTTCATAGCCGGCTGATTGCAAATATTTAGCTAAATATATCTCGTCATCATGTAATCGCCAATTGAAGGGAGAATGGGCAAGACCAAACATACCATTGCTATGCGGATAACGTCCCGTATAGAGTGCAGCACGACTAGGACTACATTGAGGCGATGTACAAAAACTATTTTCGAAGTAAATACCATCAGATGCAAGTTGTGCGAGATTATCTGATGGTACACTTGACCAGCCATAACAGGACAAATGTTGCCCTAAATCATGACAGTCGATCATTATTAAATTTGTCATTTTTATCCTTTTACTGCTCCAGCTGTCAAACCCTCGACAATCCGATTTTGGAAGATTAAAACAAGAATAACCAATGGGATCGTAACCACCATTGCTGCTGCCATTATCTCTGCGAGGGGTTCTTGCTCGGAAAACTGACCTGAAAACTTAGCGATGACAACAGGTACAGTCTGCGCAGAAGGATTTGTTGCTGTAAAATTGAGCGCAAACAAATACTCATTCCATGATAAAACAAAAGCAAGTAGCCCTGTTGTTACTAAAGCAGGTGCAGTGAGTGGAAGCAAGATTAAACGAAAGGTCTGAAATGGTGTCGCACCATCTACAATGGCTGCCTGTTCAATCTCAGCGGGTAGACCTCGAAAAAAGCTTGTCAAAACCCAGACAGTGAACGGCATAATAAAAACTGGATAGGTTGCAATTAACGCGAGTGGTGTACCAAAAAAACCAAGTTCTCTGACGACTGTATAAAGCCCTGATAAAATTGAAATTGCAGGAAACATTGTCATTGAAAGGACAAGGTACAATAGTATAATCCGTCCCCGAAAACGTAAGCGTCCAAGAGCATATGCAGCAAATGAACCGATGAGTAATGCGAGAATCGATGTCATGCTCGATACCAATGCAGAATTCACAAGGGCGTTCATGAATGTATTATCACGAAAAACATACTCATAATTTTTCAAGGTGGGTTGTGTCGGGAGATAAGAAGCACTCTGGAACATTTCTGATTCTGTTTTAAATGATGTTGCAAAAGCCCAATAAAATGGGAATAGTGCATACAGCGCAATTAGGATAACTGCCGAATATAACAGTAATTTTTGCAAGGTCTGTACGATTTGTTTTCTTGTCATTATTCAGTCTCCACATCGAGCAAACGTACATAGATGAAGGCAAAAATCGAAATAAATACGAATATGATGACACTAATCGCCGAAGCATAACCGTCTAGTTGATTACTCACAAGAGTCTCGAAATTATAAGTTGCCATCGACAATTGTTGACGACCAAATAAAACGTTAAATAGGTCGAATACTCGTAAGGCATCAAGTGTACGGAATATCAACGCAAGCGCGATAGCAGGACGCAAGAGTGGTATGGTGATCGCAAAAAAGCGCCGGATGGGGCTTGCACCGTCAACATCAGCTGCTTCATACAAATCTTTAGGAATTGTTTGTAAGCCTGCAAGCAATAATAGTGCCATGAAGGGTGCTGTCTTCCAAACATCTACGACAATAGCAATTGGTATTTGTAAGGTCGGGTCAGACAGCCAAGCTTGTGGAGAATTGATAAATTGCAGATCCATCATAACTTTGTTAACAATGCCTGCGCTCGTGTCTTTTAACATAAGTTCCCAGAGCCGTGCTGAAATTACCGTAGGGATTGCCCACGGGACAAGCATCACAGCACGCATCAGCCCACGCCCTCGAAAACGCGAATTGACAACAACCGCGATAAATAAACCAATTAATAATTCAAACGTGACGGACACTACGGCAAATATGAGCGTTGTACCGATACTCCCGATAAAATCATCATCAAGTCCACTAATTGCATATGACTCATTACTGCTAAAGGGAACAGGAAAATTCCAGACCGTTCGATACCCCTCTTGGAGCAATTCACGATCAATCGATTGCCATCTTCCAGAGCATGTACCCGGAGAATCTCCTTCACGGCATGATACCCGATCGATTCGGATACTCAAGAGATCCATATAATTTTCTAGACCTACGAACTGTGGTACACCCGATCCAGCAAAACGTTTGTCAGTTAGACTCCGAATAAAAGTCTGTTCCAATGGACGGGCTGCAACAAGAATAAAAATTGTCAGAGTTGGAATCAAGAGACTCCATGCAAGGCGTGTTTCACGAGCAATCAGAGGATCTTCACCATGAAATTCAACTTCAATATTCTTCTGTAGCCAATACCAAACAAACCCTGTAATGATTAAACCTGTTATAAATGGAATGACACCTGTTAGCAGTTTTTCAGGTGTAATAACCTCACCGTCGATGTCAAATGCACGTAACAGATTATATGTATTGAGTAATATCAAGACAATGAAACCAAATGATAGCCACACCAGCGCAGTTTTTGCCCAATACGCAATTTGAATCCGCCCACTACGAAGCTGAACCCCGATTCCGATCATAAGTATGCTTAGCGATATAATTAAAATAGAAATAATAATTCCAAAATCATCTAAAAATGCCAGAAGCAACGATGGCTGAGTTGGATACTCTTCGCTTGGGATCCAATTAAGCGCAAATTGTATATCTGGACTTCGCGATATAGCTAAAAAGAAAAACAGTATTGTTCCAACCCCAATGAGGATTAACAAACTGCTAATAAGATAGGCTTTAATTGATAATGGAGGTTGTGTATCAGACTGCTTGGATGCGGAAACACTCATAAAAACTCCAAAGAAATATAATTACTTCTTGTTTATGGTCTGTTGAAATATGGAGTATAGAGAAGCCCGATGGACTCCTCTATATCTATAAAATTCGATATTGCCTAGTCTTCAAGTAGCTCCATTAAATCAAGCTCTAGAAGTTCAAGCGCAACGGCTGCATCTTCTTCACCTGTTAGGATGGAATGTACAGCGGCAAAATAGAGTGTTGAGACAGCGTTATATTGATCTTTAGAATAGGTCGATGGGCGAGCAGTCGTGATTTCTACGATGCTCGGATCCGCAAATGGCATTGCTTCCTGAATATCAGCGTCATCATATAATTCGAGTGCTGCTGGAGGTGATGATGTATCAAGACTATAATATTTCTGATTTTCAACACTGGTCATATAGATAGCAAATGCAGTAGCTGCTTCTGGATGTTCCGAATAACGGGATACACCAATATGCCAACCACCTAATGAAGACGCACCTGATCCTGAATCACCAGCAGGTAGTGGTGCAACATTAAAGGCTGGAATATCTTCACTTTCGCCACTACTAACATAAGCATAGGGCCAGTTACGCATGAAGGCTGCATTACCAGAGTGCCATACTCCGCGTGCTTCTTCTTCTTGATAGCTTACAACACCTGGAGGGCTAATTGTTCCGACCCAGCCAGCAGCCTGTTCATAAGCAGCAATCGCTTCATCACTTAAAGTCTTGATTTCGCCATCAGATGTCAAGAAATTATCGCCTGTAGCAGACACGTGCCATTCAAGAGCATTTGTTGTTAAACCTTCATAGGCGTTACCTTGCCATACGAAGCCCCAGAATTCATCATTGCCTTCAGCGCGTTCACCTTCTTGGATAGCAGCTGCCATTTCTTCAAGTTCATCCCATGTAGCAGGTGGTGCATCGTAACCGTACTTTTCCAATAGATCTGTACGGTAGTAGAGCATACCGAAACCAATACGGAGTGGGAGTGCAACTAACCGACCATCAATCGTATCATTTTGAATCAATGCTGGTAATTGTGCATCAACTTGTTCTTGTGAAACAGCATCACTCAAGTCAATCAAGTGTTCAGCAAGTTGACCCGGCCAGATGACATCCACACGAATAACATCAAGATCACTACTTTCAGCTTCAAAAGCTGTCAAATAGAATGCTAGCAAATCAGTTACACTAGCTGAACCTTCATTGCGTTCAACCGTGATATTAGGGCAAGCTTCTTGGAAGCGTTCAATGGTTGCGATTTCTGCATCTGGATGCGTACCAACAGGATCTCCAAAGAGGTTGATGGTAACTTCTTCATCCGTGCCGCAGTCAATTGCCATATCATCCTGCGCCATAATATATGTTGACGGCAGCATAATCGCCATGATTAAAACTAAAAAGATTATTTTACGCATATCTAATTCCTTCTTTACTAAATTAAATCTTACAAAGATTGAATGACAAATCGTATTTAGTCTTACCATATCATCCTTTCTAATAATCTATAAACAATGACATTTCTCAATTGCTCATGACTGAACAAATGAGTTGTATCTAAAGTTAAGGTTTTTCACCATCGATCCAAATAGGTGAACTCCATGCCCATTGGTTATTGCGTTGACGAACACGAACATAGTACCAATCTCGATTGGATGTGTGGTTATGATGGGTAAATGCAAACCGATGGGTATAATCTTGCTCGGGTACTGCTTGATGAAAACAGATCGCAGGTGAGACAAACCCACCTGTATAAAAGGTACGTGACCCTGTCATAATATCGCATAACTGAATCTTCTGTATTTGACCATTAATGTTTGCCACAAGACAAGTATCCAGAGTTCCCTTGATTTCAAGGCAAATACCTTCAGTTGTCGCCGTATGTAGCGACGTATTTTGTCGTGTTTTGGTCCGAAGGCGAAGGTAATTGTCATCGTTATAATCGAGTTGTGTATAGGCAAAATTGTCATCTTCTGGCTTCACAGATGGTCCATAACCTCGAAAACGGGGTTCAACATGATGGATTGTGCCCAATTCAACATCAATTGAAACATCCCAATCATATGGCGTGGCTTGTTCTGCCCAACCCATTTCGATGTAGACCTTAAATAACGCTGACTTCCTTGGATCCTTGGGCAGGATATTTTCTCGATGGATGATCTGGTTGTTATGTAGGACTTCAATATAGTCGATCACATCGCTAGCACGTACATCAACATCAATCCAACGTGATGAATCAGCTGAACAGATTGAACCAAGTGGCATTTCATTGAGTGAAAATCCGAGCTCAATTCGGTCTCCAGTCAGCGCATAGGTACGGCGGTTTTGGATCGCATCCCAAATTGCATCCCGTGATAAGGATTCTGCCCATACACCCATCCGTCCATAGCCATAACTACCCGGAAAGGCATTATGATGATCTGTCGAACCAACTACCCCAAATATATTCCCTTGCGACCAACCGTATTGTGCAGTACTGTGTTCGTGGCGCGGTCCCATAGAATGAAGATATGGATAGGGTCCTTCACTACTTTCAGAAAGCCCGTGAAAGGAAAAAATTTCCGCTACAGGGGACATCTCATCTGTGAATGTTTGCCAATTTATACCACGGGAACCTTGCTTATATCCAATATGATGAGGGATTAAGAAGGCAGGTGTTTTTATTTTTCGTAGACTTTCGCGTAAACTTGGTAAATCAGGTGCATCAATAATTGGATTATCTGCTGACTGTTTGTAGTAAACACAGTGATCACCGTATTTTATAGAATGCCATTCAAAACTTGGGAACGTGATAAACTGATCATCAACATTATGTTGTTCTATTGTTTGGAGATAATCGCCCCAATTTGCTTTTGCCTTTATAAACCCTTGCTCATGGTAATCGATAAGATATTCAAGTTTAGGATCATCTGTGGGAAGATCAGGCCAAACAGCATGAACGGTTACACTCGTAAAGTCCAGCTGAAGTTGAGCATTATAGAGCGCATTGCTTAGTGACCCATTACCATAGCTTAACTTACAATGATTATGTATATCACCAAAATAAACATTAAGATTTTTAGACATATTTTGCATAATAACTACTTTAATATAGACCTATAAAAACAAATATATAATCAGCTACTTTGCACGTTTAATACTTTTATTATATCTTTTATAAAAGATTTGTCAAAAGGTTCGTGGTATTTTCACTTATGATGCTATATAGAGACATTATCAAAAACATACAATCAAGCTCGCTTTCATTGGCAAATTTACAGTCAATCACGCAAGTTAGCCTACCAACTTTACGTAAAGCGGTTCAAGAATTATCTGATAATCACTGGATTCGAATAGTCGGTCAAGCAGAAGCAAATGGTGGACGCCCTGCCAAATTATTTGGTCTAGATGATAGCCGCTATGTGGTGTTGGGTGTACATATACAGTTACCGGGCGTACGTATGGTTCTTTCTGATTTAAAGGGAGAGGTACTGGACGAAATAGAAATATTCGAGCAAGTACAACCTATGCCAGAACAAGTCATTCAATCGATTGTCGATTATGCAACTAACATTCAACAACGTTTTGATGAACGTCAACTTCTTGGAGTGGGCATCGCCGCACCAGGTTTTACAGATTTAGTAACAGGCAATATTATATCAATTGGGCGGGTTACTGGTTGGCAAAACTTCCCAATTTGTCAGCGCTTGGAAGCATTACTAAATGTGCCAATTCGGATTGCTAATGATGTTGATTGCATGGCTTTTGCTGAATTCCAAAATACTGGAAAATCATTTTCTAATAACCTAACTTATATTGGGTTTGACGAAGGTGTTAAAGTGAGCATGTTTTTGAATGGACAACTATATAAAGGCTCATTTGGTAACGCTGGTTTGATAATCAGCCATCTATTGAATGTAAATAATCAAACTATTTCACCCGAAGATCAAAAACGTATCATGACAATCAGTGGTCTGAATCAGATATTTGAGCAGAAAGTTGCCGAACTCAAGCTTTCTGAAAAACAATCTTATGAACAAATATTGAGTCATAGCTATCGTCACCGATTAAAGTTAATCTTATTAGGAGCTCAGCAAGACTTACCGGTCTGCTTATATATATCAAATATGCTTAATGCGGTGCTGACGACAGCAATTGTCAATATCATTTATGTTATCCAACCCGATAGCGTTGTGATTGGTGGGTTACTAAGTGACATGCCTGCTGAGCTATTCACAGAATTGAGTCAGCAAATACGGACGCAATTACCCGACCTCTTCGCGAACAACACAGATATTGAACAATCTCAGCTTTCCTCGTCGAATACAGCAGCACTAGGTGCTAATTATCACTTTCTTGAGTGGTTTGTATCAAATGAATCCATTATCAACATAGCTGACAATAACAGCATTTTATCATCTAAAAATTGACATATCTTTAAACTGGATTCTGAGGATCTTAACATTATAGCAGATTCAGTTAAGGTTCGGACATTTTGATAAGTTGCTGGTCAATTTT
>CAYGTY010000212.1:0-10509 GCA_964352825.1 uncultured Anaerolineaceae bacterium | reverse complement strand
CCACCTGTACCCATTTGTTTTGGAGGACGGGGTGAACCACCAGTGCCTAATGTCTTCATGATGAATCTCCTGAAAATGCTAATGTTTACGATGTATTCAGCATCTCATTTTCAGGGGTTGGGGTCAGCAAGATTTGGACACGATTTGGACAGAAATCGGACAATCTCCCTCATCATTAGGCTTTTATATGCGCTTATTCTGCCCTGTCCAATCTATAAATAATCCGACAGAATAAGTCATGAATGTGGTAAACTTGAGTACATAAATGTACTTGACCAGAGGATACCTCATGACCATTCTTCAACAGCTTGCAACTTGGGCAAAACCGATTTTGACATTTCCCTATATTTTACGAACACGACGCAATCATGGATTGGAACATGCAACCATTCATGTCTTGAGTAAGCATCGTTATAATTTATCAGGGCGTAGTGATGATAGTGGATTTGTGTTGTTGGGTGATGTACCGACTGATAAAGTTGAAACGGCTGTCAATGAAGCGATTCAACGGATGAAAAAAGGGGAACACCGCCTTGCGATTCATCCCAACTGTGGCACAAATTTGGTAACGGCTGGTTTTTTGGCGACAGTGGTTGCATGGCTTGGATTTAGTGGAAATAGTCGAAAAGCAAACTATGATCGTTTCCCGACTGTCATGGTTTTGATGATGGGTGTGGTCTTGTTTTCTACACCACTAGGGATGAGCTTACAACGCTACTTCACAACAGAAGGCGACCCCGGAGAAATGGAATTGGTCAGTGTGACCCGTAGTATTACAACGATTCCGCTAACAGGACGTACCGTTGTCTCGCACCGTGTGAACACCCAACAAGGCTAGATAATTATGAGTGATACCCCAACATTTTATGTCTTTCATGGTGATGATAGCATCAGTATTGATAATGCTATCCAAAAGATGCACCAGTCGATGGGCGCGGATGGTGATTTGAATACCTCAGAATATGATGGGGCGAATGCAACCGTTGCTGATGTTTTGGGTGCGGTGCGGTCTATGCCCTTTTTGGCGGATAAACGGCTTGTGATTGTCAAAGGCTTAATCAGTCATATCACACGTAAAGGAGCAGGCGAAACAGGCAAAAAAGAGGTCACACGATTAATTGAAGACTTGCCTAGCTTACCGCCTCATGCTCGCTTAGTCTTGATTGAACGTGATGTTATTTCTGAAAAAAATAAAGTCCTCAAAGCCTTAGTCAACTTAGATAATGGCTATATTGGTAAATATGAAAAACCGCAAAATTTGACAGGCTGGATTATCAATCGTGCCAAGACAGAATACCAAACTGAGATATTGCCACAAGCTGCCCAAGCCATCGCCGATGTGGTCAATGAAGATATGCTTCGGGCAGATAACGAACTCTATAAGTTGATTTGTTATGTCGATGATGACCACCCAATTAATGAGCAAGATGTTGCTGCTTTAACCCCTTATGTGCCAGAAGCCAATGTTTTTGATATGGTGGATGCGTTGGCAAGAGGTAATGGACGTTCTGCCTTAGAATTGATTCATCGCGCCTTACATGATAATCCGCGTGACCCTGGGTTTGGATTATTCTCTTTGATTGTTCGACAATTTCGGTTGTTGTTGATGGTACGTGAGCATCTGGCAAATGGGGGCGGTTCACAAAACCCTGTGATAGCAAAAGCTTTGGGTGTACATCCTTTTGTTGCTGGGAAAATATCGGTACAGTCGCGCGCCTTTGATACTGAACAACTGGATGTCATCTTAAAACGTCTGCAAAAATATGACCAAGATATGAAAACGGGACGTATCGAACCCCGCCTCGCATTGGATTTATTGGTGACGAGTTTAACGAAGAAATAGCTTAGACCTCCTTACCGTCGCTTTCGTTGCTGTTCTAGGGACATCATCATGGTTGTTTCGGCAGCTTCTAATCTCTCAATCGGTGTACCGAAATATTCACCCAGCGATACAACTAAATCAGGAGCAGGGAGTGCGTCGGGGTGGCGGTCTAGGATGGCTTGATAGGCTTCCCAAATATCGAGCTTTTCTTCTTGCATCAACACTCCCATCGCAAAGGTTGTTGAGCGACTAATCCCTGCCCCACAAGCTGAAAGAACAACTTTACCCTGTGCTTTTTGCTCACAGATAAAGTTGATACCTCGTTTAAGAATATCTTGGCGCACAGGGACACCATCATCAATGGGCATATATAAAGTTTCGATGCCCTCATGCTGGACATCCTCAACAAGATGGAGCATGGCTTCTATCCCATAGCTATGGAGCAGAGGGTGGCTGACGGTTTCGCGATATTTCCCGATGAATAACCAATTACGAATTTTGTGCATCATAATCCTCTCGTAAAATCGCTCGAAAGTGTAGGTCTAGTGGCACATCATCACGGGTATAATATTTTAAAAATGTTCCCTCATGCTTCATGCCAGCTTTTTCCATCACGCGCCCTGAGGCTGGATTATGAATCAGATAAGAGGCACCCACACGATTGAGTTTGAGTTCTTCAAATGCAAATTGAATCACACGCTTGAGGGCTTCTGTCATATAGCCTTTGCCCCAATACGGCTTCCCGACCCAATACCCAACCTCGCCTCGCTTATGGCGCATATTGGGACGTAAGCCAATCACGCCGATAAATTGATTGCTCTCTTTGAGGACAAGCGCAAAGCTATAAGCTGTATCCTCTTCCCAAGTTTTATGGGAATGCTCGACAAATTCGACTGCTACCTCAGTTGGATATGGATGTGGGATATTAAGTGTCATCTTTGAGACATCATAATCGCCTGCCATCTCGACAATAAATGGCACATCGTCTTGTTGGAGTTGTCGAAATATCAATCGTTCACTTTGGAGTTGTATAGGCTTCATCTAAGACTCCGTACTACAATCAATTGTCTGTGTGTCATTTGAGGTTGGACGACGCTCTAGGGTCATCGGAACTTCAAAGGTATCGTTACCACGAATAATAATGAGGGTTACCGTATCATCAGGTCTGGAATTTAAGATGAGATAAGATACAAGGTCATCCATATTTTTTATATAGTAATCATTGACCGCGACAATAATATCACCGCCTGAACAAACCAGTGTTCCGCGTACATCCGTGATTGCCTGTCCGCCACGTAATCCTGCATCATCAGCAGGCGACCCAACCGTGACACCCCGCAATAAGACCCCGCGGTCAACAGGTAATCCTAAAGGCTCACTTAATCCAGCAACCCCAAAACCGTTATCCTCTGGCATAACCGAAATCCCCATCCACGGGTAATCGACTTGTCCAAATTCGATAATATCAGGGACAACACGGCGCACGGTATCCGCAGGAACAGCAAAGCCAACGCCCTGAAAAACACCACTATCTGAGCGAATGGCTGTATTGACACCAATCACAACCCCATATGAATTAAGTAGTGGACCACCTGAATTCCCGGGGTTAATCGGGGTGTCAATTTGGATAATGGATGGATTATCAAATCCCGGCATGACAGTTGCATCAATCAATTCAGCCGAGCGCAATGTTCGCCCAACACCACTCACAATCCCGACTGTCATCGAGCTATTTAAGCCAAAGGGATTCCCAATCGCAATCGCTCGTTGTCCGACTTTGACAGCATTAGAATCGCCCAATAAGAGCGGGAGTAGACGCTCTGGGTTTGTATCCACTTTAATTACTGCGAGGTCGCTAAATGTATCTAATCCAACCAACTGAGCATTGGTGACATAGCCATCATTGAAGGTCACACGGATGGTCTTTGCGCCCTTTGCGACATGGGCATTGGTAATAATATGCCCGTCTTTATCATAGATGAACCCCGACCCCCGTGATAAATCAGGTGTAATACCATTACCATTCGGAATTTCACCTTCGATGTTCACAATCGATGGGGTGGTTCGCTCATAGATATTGGTCAGCAATTGATACTCTGCATCGGCTTCTTGGATGATTGCATCGCCGACGGGTGTTGGAATCGTATTCCCTTGTTGGCTGATATTTTGTATCGGTAAGGCTTCGATGGGTGTACTAATGACACCTTGTGGAGGCGCATCTTGCCCACAAGCGACTAGCATCAGTAGGGCGATGATAACAACAGCAATCAGGCGCATTGAGTTTTCCTTGTTAGGTGATATTGACACACAATCCTATTTTATCAGGTCATCGCTTGGCGACAACTTGAGATTTTATCAGGACAAATTCTCTAATGCGACCTTGCATTGACTATACAATGTATAAAAAATAGAAACGCCAACAAACTAAGAACGCCAAGTGCAGTGATGCAAGCGAGTCACGCAAAATCCGCATTCTCCGCGCCTTCGCCTCTCCGTTGCTCCGTGTTAAGTTTTTCAATTGTAAAGTCTCGAAATAGATTGGAAATAAATCGACGGCTGGGACAGGTCGCCAGCCCTATAGGGTTTGAGACATATCTATTCCACTGATTTATATTAATGACTTTCTACGACTTGTTTAAGTGACATTAGATATTTCATAACCTCTGCTTGATAACGCATCGGGTTAAGCTGATCGAGGTTACTATGCTCGCCATCCTCAAACACAATCAATTTTATGTTGTTATTGGCTTCGACGAGGCGATAGGCTTCTTCAATCGGGATAATGGGATCATTTGCACCATGAAACAATAATATGGGTTTATCAATATGGGCAAGACTATCAATTGGACGTACCTCGCTCCAATCTGCACCGCTCAAAACACCGTACATGGTGGTTAAAATCTCTGTATACGGCGATGCTGTTAACCCTCTGGCTTCAACCCCTGCCCGCACAATGGAGGGGAAATCTGTAAACGTCGCATCAATGAATAAGCCATCGGCATCCACTTCTGTCATCAACATGCTAGCGACTGCACCACCCATTGAATGCCCCCATAAAACAATACGATCAACGTCATCTTGGTTTTCTAAAAATTGATGGGCGACACGCGCATCCTTAATTTCATGATAACCCATTGATGTGCGTTCACCCTCAGAATCTCCATGATTACGGAAGTCCAGCATCAGCAGACCATACCCAGCATCCAACAAATAATCGGTATGTCGCATGAATTGGTCGCGATTGGCACTTAGCCCATGCAACATCAAAATCGCTGTCCCTGTTTTTGAAGGGGCATACCAAGCATAAAGTTTAAGGTTATCTTCGGTGATGAGTTCAACTTTTTGAAAAGGGGAATCCTCAGCTTGAGCCAATACAGGATTCCGTGCAGGATATAACCAGCTTGAGACATGCCAATAGCCAACACCTAATAAGCTGACTGTCCCAAACAATATAAAAAGAACAATTGCAAATATCATCAGGTTTCGTATCTTTCGCAATTGGGTGGACATAGAATGATGCCTTTTATCGCAAAACAAAAAAGACGTGCTTATAACACGCCCTTCGCTGTAGTGCTTTTTACTTTTAGCTTAAATTATCGCGCAAGGCTTCGACTTGTTCTTTTTGCTCATCAGTCAAGCTCTCAGGTATAGTAATCATAATACGAGCATAGAGGTTGCCAAACTGATTTTTTTCGCGTAATTTTGGCATCCCTTTACCTGATAAGCGGAGTTTTTGCCCCGATTGCATCCCTGCTTTAATTTTCATTCGAACAGGGCGCGACATCGTTGGAACTTCGACAGTACCACCAAGCATTGCTGTAAAGGCATCGACTTTGACATCAACATATAAATCATCGTCTTTGCGCTCAAATGCCCCATCTTCAGCGACATTCACAACTAAGTAAAGGTTGCCTGCTGGTCCTCCATTAATTCCCGGTTGACCTTCGCCTGATAAGCGCACCTTTGTGCCTGTGGTTGCGCCTCTTGGAATGTTGACATTGATTTCACGCCCATTTTTGGTAATGATGCGTTTTGTGCCTTCATAGGCTTCTTGTAGGCTGATATTGACGGGTTGTTCAATATCTTCGCCGGGGCGTTGGGTATTGAAGGTGGTGCGGAATCCGCTTGAACCCCGTCGCCGTCTACCTGTGTTGCCTTGTTGTCCAAAAATAGAATCGAACATATCGGACATATCCGCATAGGAGGTTTCGCCTCCAGCACCATAGGGTGTACCACCTCCGTAGGGGCTTTGTCCGTTAACACCTTGATAATTTTTCCAATTTTCCCCAAAACGATCGTACATTGACCGTTTTTCACTATCCTTTAAGACCTCATAGGCTTCGTTAGCTTCTTTGAATTTCGACTCCGCCGAAGGATTATCTGGATTTGTGTCAGGGTGATACTGCTTCGCCTTTTTACGATAGGCTTTTTTGATTTCATCTTCTGATGCGGTGCGATTTACACCGAGTATATCGTAGTAGTCTCTTGCCATACGACTTCTTCCGTTAAATACACTGTATCCTCTATATAACCATTGTACGTGGGGTATAAGTGAGGGTCAATCAATACGTGGAAATTTTTAGGTAAAATTTGTAATTTTCTATCACAATCTTTACTTTTCTACCTCAATTACTATACACTAACTTTGTTAGAATTTCATCGGTACTAAGACAAGAGATAGCGTGCGATGAGGTGGGTTGATTGTTGCAGTCCATCAATATGTGTGCGTTCATAGCCATGTGACGATGCCACCCCCGGTCCAATTAAGCCAACCCGTGCTGAACCACCCGACCGCCAATACGCTGTTCCATCTGATGAATAATAGACATAGATGTCCAAACGGAAGTCGATTTTGTGTTCGGTCGCCAAATCACGGAGCTTGCTATTCATATCAAAATGATACGGACCGCCCCCATCTTTTATGCAGATACTGACGGCTGTTTCTTCGCCATTTTGTCCATCGCCAATTGCACCCATATCAATCACCAAGAGTTCGGCAAGGTTATCAGGCAATCCGCTTGACCCACCATGCCCGACTTCTTCATAATTGGAAATCAAAAATGTCGTATCTTGTTTCGGGTGTAAGCCTGCTTCATTGAGGGCGATAATTGCACCGTAGATATTAGCAACACTGGCTTTATCATCCAAAAAGCGAGACCGTAAATATCCAGATGCTTCGATATATTCGGTGCGTGTATCCAAAAATACAAAATCTCCAACCGAGATGCCCAATTCCATCACATCAAAAGCACTTTCCACACGCATATCAAGACGGACTTCCATATTATCCAGAGTGCGATTGCCTTCGATTTGCTTGTTCACATGGCTACTCGGGTTCACATGTAAAAATGTTCCCCGATAGCGTCTATCATCATGGGTTCGCACGGTCACATTTTCATATTCTGCACCTGATAAGGTTAGTCCACCTAATTTTGTACATTTCAAGCGACCATTGCTTTTAATCTCCTTGACCATCAAACCGAGTGTATCAGCATGGGCTGTGACACCACGCGGTTCATCGCTGGATTTGCCTTTCCAATGCAAGACAACTGCGCCTTTATTGCTTCTGCTAACGGTTAAATCATGGATATTCAAGGCTTCAAATTGTTCATGACAATAATCCATCGCCTCCCGATGATACCCCGTCGGACTATGGATGTTGAGTAGGTCAATCAAGAATTTAAGTTGTTTGTCGATGTTGATGTTGAGGTCGGTCATGTCATTATCACTTCCTATTGATCGGTTTCGCTAATCAAAATTGTAAGGAAGAGGCATGCCTCTCCCCTACTAACAGGTTGTTCGTAAACCCTAAAACGACACACCCATCAAACCGCGTGTAATCTGGAAATCATGATTATTCATCTGTTGATGTTTGGGTGTATGCTCACCTGATAATGCTGAGACGATTAAATCAAATGCTTGATTATGTAAATCACTAGAATCCTCAAATACGCCATCAAAGTCCATCGCTGGGCTATCCCCTGTTGTGATTTGCAAGACTGGTACAAGCGGATGTCCAGATAGAGGGTGTCCATCAACATGTGCCAACATCACTTCCATACCTGTTGCGCCAAGTCCTGTTAGGGTTTCGCTCCAATGTTGACGGGTGGTCGCCATGATGTGGAAGCCTGCTTGGGCGATATGTTGACCGTATCCTATGGAGGCTTCTTGATTCTCTGATAGTCCCAGTGATTCACTGAATAGATTATCGAGTAAGGGGTCTTTCTGCGAGACAACAACTGTTCCGCCACCTGCAACAATTTGTTTGGTCAATGCCGCTAATTCTTGTGCGGTATTATCAGATAGCTCACCATGACTCACTAAGCCAATACGAACAGCTTGCATTCCTGTAACGATTTTTTCAGGAACGCTATCACCAGCTAATTTTTCAGTAAACCATTTGACCATTTTATCGGTAACAGCATCAATCCCACCGTCTAACTGGATACTCGCCCAGCCGAATTGGTCAGGGGACATATCTCGTTCTGCCATCAAGGTACGGAAGTAGCTGTTGTGGGTAATCTCGCAACCGTGTTCGAGCAATAGGGCATGACGGACTTTGGGATGTTGTAAGTAGCTGACTAGGGTATCTTTATATTCGCTGACGACTGTTCCGCCACAGCCTTCGGTATGAACCAATGTCACAAACCTCGAAATCCCTTGTGCTTTGCCGATGCCGTTTGCATTGAGTGTATCGACGGTCATTCGTGCAATTTGTCCTGAACATAAACTGGTGGGCATAATGAGTCCGATTTGCTCTGTGGTTGCAATAGCGTTCTGTGTGTAAGCAGGTATTTCAACTTGGGCGGTATCAACATCATCAGCAATGGGAATGGCTTTCCCGTCATAATCTTTATCCTCAAATATGGTGACGTTCACAGGTTGGGTTTGCTCCCAGTCGCGCCAGATTTGAACCTGAAAGTGTCCTGCCTTTTCGCCGACCGATAATTGACCACCAGCGACATCAACTGTTAAATCGAGTGTATCTGCACCAACATCATCCAGCGATTCACCATCCAAATAACGCCCTGCATTCACATCCATATCCGATTGGAGCAAGTTGAAGCGTGTGGTGGTGGTCACAATTTTGATGGTTGGCACAAAGGGGAAGTTTGTAATCGAGCCATTACCTGTCACAAAGAAAACCATATTACAGCCACTTGCGACTTGTCCTGCGATACTCTCAAGGTCATTCCCAGGGCTATCCATAAAGTAAAATCCGCTGTCGGTCATGGCTTGGCTATATTCGATGACATCATGAAGCGGTACATCAGGGTGACGTTTTGCGGCTGCACCCAATGACTTGAGATAGATATTATAGAGTCCGCGATATTTGTTACCGCCTGATGGATTGCCTTCTGCGGTTTGACCATGCCAAGCGACCCGTTCTTTAAAGCGGTCTACCATCGCGACAAATTGATGCGCGGTTTCGACTTTTTCGACTTTATCCAATATATAAGTTTCTGCACCGATGAGTTCGTCCGTTTCGGCAAGGTTGGCAGACCCACCATAACGGATGACTTCTTTTGCGACCCATGCCGCTAAGGGGTTTCCACTGACACCTGAGAAAGCATCCGACCCACCGCACTGTAAAGCGATCTTGAGTTCGCTTAGAGGTTGTGGACTGCGTGTGAAGCTATTCACTTGCGGAAGCCAGTCATTTAATAAACTCTTGAACCAATCAACATTGGCTTCATAGCTATTCGATAGCGAGTAAAATTGATGTAACACATGGTCAAGTGGATAATCGTTATCTGCTATATATTGTTTTAGGGTTTCATTGGTAATCGCTTCGTTACCATAATCCAGCGCAACGACTGCCCCGACGTTTGGATGCACCATAAAGCCAGCCAGTGTCCGCAAGAGCAAATCACGATTATTAGGGTTACGGTGTCCGCCTTCAGTATGGGCAATGGGGACGATACCATCAACATTATCAAATCCATCTGCCATATCAGCGGTTAGCTGGGCGAGAGTACGCGTAAAGCCTGCGACCAATGAGGATGTACCGAGGACAATAATCATATTGCGTGTGCCGACACCTCGTTCACCATCGCGTGGATACCCCATAAATGTTCGCATATCGTCGTATTTTGCTAAGGGTGGGCTAGGTTTAAATGTGGATTCATCAAATTTAAAGGGGAAAATCTGATTATCAAAATTATGCTCAGTCGGGACTTCAAAATCTAAATTACGCCGACCGAGTTCAACTTGTACGCCTTCATTGATGACATATTCACCAGCTTCAATATCGCGTATCGCAATCCCGAAGCGTTGCCCCCATGAGTCGAGTGTGGTGTTATTTGGAATCTGTTTAACTGCAAAGCGATGTCCCTCTAAGACCGTGTGTGATAGGGCAAATTCTGTATTGTTATGTAAAACTGTCGTGCCTGCGGGAAGGTCACGGATAGCGATGGCACAATTGTCATTTGGGTCTGGTAAACGAGCGATGTCATGTAATAAGGGCATTTTTTCTAATCCTTAATAACCACAGAGAGGCACAAAGGGCACAAAACAAAATATATTTGGAATCCATGTGCATCAGGGTTTATTCATTTAATGTCATATACAAGAAATATAGCAAACTCTGCCATAGATTACGAACCATTATTATTTTTCGTGATTTTAATCTTAGCATTGAATTGCTTATTCTCGATAAGTAGCTTGAAAAGTGAAACTGCCAAGTT
>CAYGTY010000211.1:2367-10625 GCA_964352825.1 uncultured Anaerolineaceae bacterium | reverse complement strand
TATTGATTAATCATAGAGGTCGTGATTATCCGAGGGATTATCTGTCGGTTGTTCATAATCAACAAAGTCATTAGTGTTGTTTTCGTAACCCCGATAATCCGTATAGTCTGTCTGATAGTCGTCGGCATGGTATTCAGGATACTCATCCGTGACTTCCACATAATCGGTTGCTTGGTCAATGTGGCGTGTGAACTTGAGTTCGCCTTTGTTCTCATCAATGACAACCAAATCACCTGTGCTAAAGTCGCCCTTCAGCAATTGAATGCTGAGTGGGTTTTCCACATAGCGTTGGATAGCACGGCGTAACGGACGCGCCCCATATTGTGGGTCATATCCTTGACTGGCGAGCCAATGACGGGCGGGTTCTGTCAGATGAATCGCTAATCCTGATTCTTGTAAACGTTCCGCGAGACCTCGCAATTGCAAATCCACCATCTGTTCAACAGACGCTAAGGTTAACGGTTCAAAGATGATGACTTCATCAATACGATTGAGGAACTCTGGGCGGAAGGTCTCACGCATGGCTTTTTCGATTTTCTGATGGTCAGCAATGGCTTCTTGGTCGCCACTTTGGATAAACCCAAGTGCGCCACCTTTCCGTGCAAATTCTGTTCCGAGGTTACTGGTCATAATCAACACTGTATTACGGAAGTCCACCAAGCGTCCTTGTCCATCCGTCATCCGTCCGTCTTCAAGCACCTGTAATAAGGCACTCCATACATCAGGATGCGCTTTTTCGATTTCATCAAATAGAATCACACGATAAGGGCGACGACGAATGGCTTCTGTTAATTGCCCACCTGCTTCATACCCAACATATCCCGGAGGCGCACCAAATAAACGGCTAACGGTATGCTTCTCGCGATATTCACTCATATCGACACGGACAAGCGCGTCTTCGTCATCAAACATAAATTCGGCAAGCGATTTGGCAAGTTCGGTTTTACCGACACCACTTGAGCCGAGGAAGATAAATGAACCGATGGGGCGTTTGGGGTCTTTGAGACCACTCCGCGCACGACGAATCGCATCCGACAAGGCTTCAACCGCTTTATCCTGACCAATCACACGGTCATGCAAAACATCTTCCATACGGAGCAATTTTTCCGATTCGGTCTCCAGCATTTGATGAACAGGAATCCCCGTCCATTGCTCAACAACTTCGGCAATATCATCGGCTGTTACCAATTCATCGAGGGTATTTTCTTGCCGCCAGACATACCGCTCACGTTCAAATTCTTCTTCGAGTTGAATCCGTTGCATCTTGCAATCGGCAGCCCGTTCATAATCGCGTGATAAACCTGCGGCTTCTTCTTCCATTGCCAGACGGTCAACCGCTTCACGCATTTCTTTCAGACGGGGTGGCATCGAAAAGAGCGCAACCCGCAATTTGGCAGAGGCTTCATCTAATAAATCAATCGCTTTATCAGGGAGTCGGCGTTCTGTCAGATAGCGTGCAGATAAACGTGCCGCCGCATCAATCGCTTCATCCGCAATCGTAACATTATGATGTGCTTCATAGCGATCACGAAGCCCATAAAGCATCTCAATCGTATCTTCAACACTCGGTTCTTCAACGAACACAGGAGCAAAGCGTCTATCGAGTGCAGAATCTTTTTCGATATATTGTCGATATTCGTTCATGGTGGTTGCACCGACAGTCTGGAGTTCACCACGCGCAAGAGCAGGCTTCATCATATTCCCTGCATCCATTGCACCACCGCCAGCGCCAGCCCCAACAACTTGATGTAATTCATCAATAAATAAGATGACTTCGCCATCAGAGCGTTGGACTTCTTCGATGGTTGCTTTTAGGCGTTCTTCAAATTCACCCCGAAAGCGACTCCCAGCCAACATACCACTTAAATCCAGACTGAGGACACGCTTATTCAATAGAATATCAGGCACATCCGCAGAGATAATTTTCTGTGCGAGACCTTCGACAATCGCTGTTTTACCAACCCCTGCTTCACCAATCAGGACAGGGTTATTTTTGGTACGGCGACTGAGAACTTGTATCACCCGTAGAATTTCGGCATCGCGTCCAACCACTGGGTCGAGCTTACCTTCATATGCCATACGGGTTAAGTCACGGCTATATTTTTCGAGTGTGCGATAGCGACTTTCCGCTTGGGGATCGGTGACACGTTGCCCACCGCGAATATCTTTGACAGTATCCGAGACACGGTCACGGGTGATGTTATTATCAGCCAGTAATTTTGCAATCGCTGTATTACGTTCTGCCAAAATTGCCAGAAAGATATGTTCCGTGCTGATATATTCGTCACGGAGTCGGCTGGCTTCTTCATTAGCTCGGTCAATAATGCTTTTGAGGCGTGGGGTGATAAATACTTGATTTGTCCCTTGCCCATAAATCGCTGCTGTACGTGGATTTTGGCGTAATATATCGTCTACTCTTGAACGCAAACCACTTACTTCTATTGATAGGCGTTCTAACACTTGTGGAATCACACCATCGGTTTGTTCAAGCAATGCTAGCAAAATATGCTCTGTATCGACTTGATTATGTCCATACCGTTGTAAAATCTCATAAGCACGGGCGGCAGCATCTTGTGCGCGTTCCGTAAATCTATCAAATCGTAGCATCAGAATTCCCTTACTTAGTGGGCTGGTTAGCCTTATTGTAGCCCAATTGTATTGTGTTTAGCTTATTGTTTGATTAATTGGCATTATGCCATACTATCCACTATACAATGCGCGCATAAGAATTTCATCTATCTTATGTAAATAAGGTGTTGGTTGGCTAATCAACTACCTGCTAAACGAGAGTCATTGGGCGGAACTTCAAATATGGCCTGCCACGGCAGATAATGGGTATATTCATAATCCTCAGTAACCAACTGCCCGTTCATATCATAGATATTACGATATACGGTCACATCAGCCCCATCCGCCGAGTAATCCACTTGACGAATTTCACCCGGTTGCAAATCACTGTTAGAGACAAAACGATTCGACGGTGCAGGTACAACATCCTTCACAATGGCTTCTTCAAGTTCTGTTCGCCAGTGTTTGGTGCTATAAAAGCGGAACTGAATCGCATCTTGGGCAGGATAGATGTCGGTTTCAATCAATAGATGATAAGGGGTGTTATTCTGAAAACGGAAATCACGCTCAGGTTGCCAAATGGCGGCATCCAATCCCGGAGGCGCACCATTGAGTTCATAATACCCCACGCGATACCCATGACTATTCCGTTCGGTAATCGCGAAGCCCCCTTCAAAAGCAGCACGGAATATCGTGGTACTCACCTGACAAATCCCACCACCAATCCCCGTCACAGTTCGCCCCCCAAAGATAACCTTGCCATCAACAAAGCCATTTTCAGGTTCAATTTCTCCAAGGAAATAATTAAATGAAAATTCTGCCCCTGGGGGGATAATAATACCGTCGAGCTTACTTGCACCGACAGCAATATTGGTACGGCGGTTGTTTTCTGAGCCTGTGAAGTATGTCGTTGATTCGCCGACAAGTTCTGTAATACCGAGTTCAGCGGCTGTGATTTGGTTGTGATATTGGGACAGTGTGTAGGTAAACGCCATTGGAACAATCCGACCATCAGCAGAAAATACCGCTTCTTCAAGTCGCGCAATCGTATCTGTGATATTAAGTTCACGCCCACTCGCAGATGGTTCTGTGACAATCAATTGACCTGTGCTGGGGTCAAAATTAAAACGACCATCAACAGCCGATGTGATTAAGCCAGGGGCAAGCGTGTCTAAGAAACCAGTAAACGACTCCATATTAATAGACACATCATAACTGCGTGTTCCGTCGCCATTATCTAATAAGGTGACACTGAGTAATGACAAAATTTGCTCTTGTGTGACTGTCCAAGGTCCGAGTTGTTGCCCAATATCCGATGTAGCAGTCAGGCTAATTGACCCTGATAAAGCGGTTCGGATGCGACTGGCGGCTTCATCCACATTCCAGACAATCGGCGGGGTTTCATTAATCACTAAAGGAATCTCGCGACCACTGTCAAATGATAAAATAGCTTCTGTCAATTGGACTAATGTCGCACCAATATTGAGGTCACGCCCTGTCTGACCGCGTGTTGTATTCACAACAAGACCATCTATCGTGAGGGTTGCATCTTGGGGGGCGCGGTCAATTTCAGTGGCGATGCCCATTAAAAATGCTTCGGCAACACTCTGATTATAGGTCACAATCGGTGGGATACTCTCCCCTGTAAACCACGCACCAGCTTGTTGCGTTAAATTGCGGATACTATCTGGACTATGACCAACCAAATAAGCGCGACTGATGGTTTCTTGAACATCAAAGGAAACTCCCAAATCTTCAGCAGACATTTGCCAGATGCGGTCACCATCACGGAAAGTATAAATGGCTTCGTTGGCATAGGTATAAGAATCGGAGATTGCTGATACGGCTTCATCGTAGGTCATCCCACCGACATTCAAACCTGCGACCCATACCCCAGGGACGATGCGATCTTGAACACGCATCTGAAATGCCACCATAAATACACCTAAGACCAGCACTAGCAATACCAAGCCCATAAACATCAAGAGTGGTAAGCGAACCAGCCAAACGGCTAATGAATTTTGTGGTCGGGGTTGTGGCGGTCTCATGGGTGGTGGGCGATTGTAAGCAGGTTGCGCCATAGTTAGTCCTCAAACTCAGTCAAACATACCAATAGATTATTTCATTCTATCAATAGCTGTATAAATTTTGAAGTTCATCTGCTTTTGATAGCTTAGAAGGAGGTTAACTTAATCATACAGCAAAAAGCCCGCAAGGTAATTACGGGCTTCTTACAATTGCTAAATTATAGATTCGATAGATTATTCCGAGACAGTTAGTATTGTTTGTGCTGTTTTGGATGTATCACTCACAAACACAGTATATGTCCCAGCGGTAACTTCTGCTGGCAAGACAATGTCAGTGGAGAATCCACCTGTTTCGTCTGTACTTGCAACGATTGAACTTGTAATACCATCTCCATTTGAGAATTGGATGTTTACGGTAGTGCTAGGTGCGAAGTTCTGACCATTGATGTTCAAACCACTATTCACAGCAACGTTATCAGAACTCAAACCAACTGAGGCAGGTGTTACAACAGGTTCTTCGTCACCAGAGTCATCGCCAGTATCGCCAGTGTCATCGCCTGTGTCTACAGAGTCATCACCTGTATCACCAGTGTCATCGCCTGTGTCTACAGAGTCATCACCTGTATCACCAGTGTCATCGTCTGTGTCTACAGAGTCATCACCTGTATCACCAGTGTCATCGCCTGTATCACCAGTGTCATCGCTTGTGTCTACAGGTGGTTGATCGCCACCACCGATGATGGTTATGGTTGCATTAGCAGATGCACCTATTTGAGGTATAGCTACAATAGCAAGACGTTTTGCTTCAACTTTACGCTCATTTTGCCAACGGATTGGGAGCTTGAAGGATGTAGAGAAACTACCATTCCCGTCGGTTGTCACGGTTTGGTATTTGCCAAGTAATTCATTGAACACTGGACCAACCCAAATGTCGATTGATGCGTTCGGCGAAAAACCTGTACCATTCACAGTTAAAGGTTTATCGAGCTTTATGGATGTTGGACTTAAGCTGATACGCGGTAATTGGACAGCTTGGCTGACAGGTGTAAAGTTGAAGTTCAAAGCAGCACTTGTCTTGAAGTCATCGGTTGCGGCAACAATCACTAATTGTGAGGCAACAATCGGTGAGCCATCAGCATAAACGCCCGGCATATTGAAGGTGAGGCTAACAAATCCGTTGGCATCACTATAGGCTGAGGCATAGATTGCATTTGTCGCACCCACTGTCACATTGCCGATATGAATGTTCACACGTTGGTTTGCTGCAAAGTCACGACCATTGATGTTGATTTGTGTACCCACTGTACCATGATCAGGGCTGATGCTCACACTCGCCAATTTTTCAGGAGTGGGTAAGCCTGTATTAATGGTTGCAACAGGATTACTGATATTGACAGCAACACGGGTTTCCGCAGAGAACAATCCGTCACCTGTTGTGGCAACAAAGATTAATTCACCATTCCCAATAGCGCGACCATCTTCAAAGCGACTTGGTAAATTGAACGCTAGCTCAATTGTCCCATCGGCGTTTGTCAAACCTGCTGCGTAAGGGGTTTTATCAAGGTTATTTGCACTTGTTCCCATATAAAGGAGTACACGGGATTGAATCGGGAAGTTGCGACCTGTCACTTTGATTTGGCTACCGATATTTACCGATGCAGGTTGAGCGGTAATTTGTGGGCTGATGCCGAATAAACGGACATAAGCAGCATCGTTCAAACGGGCATTGGATAAGCCTGTACCGAGTAAACGGGCTTCTGCATCTTCTAGGGAGATGAGGTAGAGTTCTGTCTCTAACATGACATTGCTACCAGACTCAGAGTCTAGGATAGCTTCAAACCAAGTCGTTAATGATGGGATTTCACTCAGCATCAAGAGGCGATTATCAGGTAAGAGTGTCATATGTCCGATTGCATAAGCTGTGTTTTGGTAGACAATTTCGTCATTACCTGTTTCAAGGTTAAGGCGATGAATGGCAACTTGGTTAACAGCCACATCAGCGACTTCAACACCTGCTGCGTTCATGATTTTTTGTTGTTCATCACTTGTATAGCTGATGACTTCTTCAGTTGTGATGCGTACACTATAGTAGATGTTACCTGTACCATCCGCACCCCAAATAACTTGTTCTGGCATACTATCGGTTTCGACAACCAGTTTTTCGCCTGTTGCAATGTCGATAATCATGAGTTGGTTGTTTTTGATGCCTAACAAAGTTTGACCATCAGCCGATAACACTGGGCGAATGATGTCATTATCAAGGACAGTTGCTTCACCTGTTCTGGGTTTAACTATAGATACACCCATGCCAGAACATGTATTACTGTATAAGATACCTGATTCAATGACAGCGAAGATTGGGCGCATTCCCCCCATACCTGCCTCTATCCAGTAGAGCGCGTCATAAAGTGAAGGACCGCCACCGCCACAGGATGCTTGTTTAAATGATCCATATTTCATGGCTGGGCTTGTCGAACCCATTGTATAGCTCATGACATCTAGTGTTAGATCATCGCCAATGCTAGTTGCTTCATTTGGATTTATAGCAAAAGCATAGTGCAGTTGCGTGCTATCTTCCGAAAAAACAAACATATTGGTGTTGACACTATTGGCAATCACTTGTGGTGTGCTACCGAGGGAATCGGTCAACATCAGGTTGCCACCATTTTCACCTAATTCCAGATAAGCTAGGAAGTTCCCATTGGGACTCCAGACATGGTTGCTCATGAAAGCTGATGTGTTACCAGAGATCACTTGTGGTTCATCTTGGAAGCCGAATAACTTCAGTTGACCATCTTCAAATGCAACCAGTGGCAACATATCATCACTGGATAGGACAGCAGGTGCGGCGGCATAGGTCGGTGTATCGTTGAGTAGTGTCATGAATGTTGCAGCAACAGCGACAAAAGCGACTAAGATAATACTGATTGAAAAGACTAGGGCAGATGTAAATTTTTTATTGTTCATGTTGTATCTTTCTCCATTTAGAGGGGAAGCAGGTATAGACTTCCCCATGAGTTGTTTAAACTAGCGTGATACAGGAATTTGATTAATATCAGTGCTGCCTTGGAGGGTGACAAATCCAGCATTCACCCAGCCGACGATGCCACGATAACTCACTTGCCACCATGTTGTGTCTGCATTACGAGCCAATATGGATACAGTGGTATTGCGTGGAACGATATTCAAGACATTGAAGCTCGTTGCTGACCCAGTCCGCAGGTTCACATTTGCGGTTGTTGTGACACTAAAACTTGTTGCAGGTGGATTGACTTGGGTTGTTGTATTCGATACAGCAACGTTTTGGATATTGGATGCGCTGGTATAGATCGCATTGACCCAACCGATTGTCCCGTTGATATTCACTTGCCACCATGTACTATCGACATTGCGCCCAACAATTGGGTAGGTTTGATTTTTGGTAATTTGTGTCAAGACACGTCCCAAAATTGATGGACTTTGGCGTACATTCAATTGGGAAGCCGTCACTGTGATACGGGCATTACTATTGGTGCTTGGGTTAACCTGCGGTGCAGAGACCACAGGCTCAACGCGGGTCAAGCTATAGTCGATGAAGGAGACACCTGTTGCTTCGTAATATTCGACCACAAAGCTATGATTGCCTGTCGGTAAGACAAAGCTTGTCTCATAAGGTGCATTGCC
>CAYGTY010000211.1:0-2267 GCA_964352825.1 uncultured Anaerolineaceae bacterium | reverse complement strand
CGGACACCATCATCAGCGCGAACAGATAATTGATATGTACCTTCGAGTACCAAGTTCCCTGTCCAGCGTGCCGAGAAGTTATCCGAAGGGATATTGGATAAAGGTGAACCATTACCCCAGTTATTCGATGGGCTAATCACACTTTGAATTGCAGACGGTGAGCCACTCAGATTGTTATTGGCAAAATATTCTGCTGTCCAACCACTTGTCGTCGGTAAGGATGGAGCAGGGGTTGATACAATAACCACAGTCCCCGATGATACAGGTACCCACCCAACAGAGATAAATGCATCGCCTAATACCTCACGGAAATCGACTTGTACTTTATGTTGTCCAGCCGATAGTTGAATATCAGCGGTAATCGTTTGGCTTGGACGTGGATTATCGAAGGTGTTGATGATGATTGTGCTATCATCAATAATCAGCTTGACCCCATCGTCAGCAACAATAGTGAACCGATAAGTTGTATTCTCGAAATAGGTACTGGTGCTAAAGCGTGCCGTGAAGTTATCGGCATTGACACCACTTGCAGGTGAGCCCGTCCCCCAGTTAAAAGCGATTGCGCTATCTTGGCGTGTAACAGCCGCTGGCGCAGATAAGAAAGCGTTATTGAAAAATTGTGTGTTCCAGATCACACCTGATTGTGCGTATGCGTGTCCCTCGGGATGAGCGAGGATGACCGTGAGGCTGAGCAGGGACAAGACAAAAAGTCTTAAAATTTTCATGGTACATCCTTTCATAGTCAACAGAATTTATATAGAATCATGTATCACATTAGATATTGTGAATAACGTTAATTATCGTCGAATTCACACCCTATACTTGACGATCGCCCTCCGCAAAATTTGACAAACCTACGCTTTTGAACTAATTTTGTAGTATCTTTAATAATAGACCCATAAAGGAACTCTAATGCCTGCGTATATGATTGTGCGTGTGAATGTCACAGATATGGAACAATATGGCGAATATATGAAGCTCACTCCCGCTATTCTCACCAAATATGGTGGAAAGTTTGTTGTGCGTGGAGGTGAGAAAGTCGTTCTCGAAGGACCAGAGATGACAGACCGCATGGTTGTTGTCAAATTTGATAGCGTTCAAGCGGCGCAAGATATGTATAACTCCGACGAATATCAAGCAGCGATTAAAGTACGCGAGGGCGCGGCAGAAGCATCTTTTGTCGTGGTCGAAGGCTTAGAATAGCGCACATTAAAAATAGGTGTATCATTTCACAATACCTTCGCTAATTATGTTTTGAGATGGTTTTTCCGAAAATGGGTGACTATTATCAGATAAAAACAGGTTATAGTGGCTCATGTAGGGGCGAAACATGTTTCGCTCTTACGAAAAACACACTATTTGATTTTGGCGAACATAATGGTTTTAGGTACACTTATTTTTGAGACAGTTCATTATGATGACACTTGCCGACTTATTCTATAAACAACAAATTGGTCTGACGGTCTATTCTCCAGATTGTACCCAGAGCCGATTATGGGGCAACCTCGACCACTTCATCCAAGTAAAAACACAATCCCAGATTGTCTATCGGCAATGGGTTTATCACGATTACAATACCATTATGGCATTTTATGGTACGAGTGGAGAGGACATCCCCTACCGTGACCCCATCGAAGCACGGCGAGGGTATGAGAATATATCCGCTAAAGACCTTAAATACGGGCATCTTACAGCGAGGTTATTTATGTCAGGTGCATCCTTGCTGACACTCTGGCAAGGTGATGATATGATTAACCGCTTGCTAGAAGTCAAAGGTGCAACCCACCCAGCAGAAGCCGACCCAGATACGATTCGTGGCAGTTTTTGGTGTGATAACGGAGTCTGTAATCTAGTCCATAGTAGCGATACCGTTGAAGAAGCCTTGCATGAATTAGAGGCAATCCAATCCGATACAGTCCTGGAAAAAGAACCCATTATCCAACAAGGCTTTCAACCCATACCCGCATCAACAGACTATATCCCACATTCGGCGATTGTTATCCTATGTCATCTCGTCAATCGCTTGCTGATAGCCACGGGTGGCGATGGTATAGCGATTCATCTACCGCAATCAGGGGACGCACAGGCAACATATCAGCTCTTAGTCTATGAATTAGACAAATTACGCAACCGCACCACACAAGAAAGCCTTATTAATCTCATACATGCCTATCTAGCAGGTGATATTGTAGCGATTAGCGCGATGTTACCAACGCTCCCATTAACGAATTGGGAAGCCTTTGTCCTCCAATGTGGGACAATTACAG
>CAYGTY010000210.1:6288-10650 GCA_964352825.1 uncultured Anaerolineaceae bacterium | reverse complement strand
AGGATGTTAGCAATGCAGAAATTGGGGTTGTGGATATGGGTTATCGTGTTTATCACTTCGCTATCCGTGCAGGCTCAAGATACCCTTAGCACGCGTCCGATTCAGCTTATTGAGTATCGTATCTGGGCAGATACATTAGAGGACCAACGGATTAATGCTGTGCGGAACGCGATGACCTTCCCAGGGATGTATGTTTCATACCCTATCAACTATAGGGCATCTGATACATGTTCAGATAGTTTGATTACCGAGGTTTTGAGTGAAAATATACTTGCTTTATCTTTCATGGTGGTTGAGGGTGAGCTATTTGCTAATAATGTCTTGATGGAGTCCCAGCGCAAAGGTATCTATGGCGAACAGCAAGATAGTTATTTACTGGAAATGATTCAACTTTCTGATGAGCATTTTCGCGGTAGCATAACAGGGACATTTATGGATTGTACAATGACACGTTTTTATGGTTTTGTGGCTGAAGAGACGGTACAAATCATAGATGATAACCTTGCTAAACTTTTAATTCGCCTACTCACTTCATTTGAGATTGATATAGCCGAAACCGAAGATGCAATCATTCAATTGGGGACTTGTCAAAATGCGCTAGCAATCCAGTTCATCGGGGGAGATTTGCTATTAACATCCTTGCCTCAGAAAACGATGGCAGTCTTAGCAGGTCTTGAGAATACGTATGTTCCCTTACCAATACCGAGTGATGACCCGACAGACTTTGACCAACTCTTTGTAAACATCCATGAAGATAATTTATTAAGACTCTTGGGGGATTGTGTGTTTGAAAGTGATTTAATCCAGCTTCCTTTAAAATCATATGCTGTTGATGAGGTAGTGCAGACACCAGATGATTCAACATTCTGCTTTGTTGTTTTGGGAATGAGTTCGTCAAGGGCTTCGATATTCCCAGACACACCAATACTAGAACGAACATTAGGTATTCGTCGTGTGATGCCTAGTGAGGATATGTCGATGAAGACCATACAAGATGTGACCGCAGGTTTTTGTGATCCCTAATACAGAGTCTTTATATCTATTCAAGTCGCTTTGCCATCAAGATGTCAGGTTTACCGAATCCATTGGCATCAAGGATAACACCCGTAATGACATACCCCAATTTTTGATAAAATCCAAAAGGATGCTCACCTGTATTTTGAATTCGTTGAAGGTATCCCAAAACATCATCAAATATATCCACACCGTAGAGCGAGGTTTGCCCATCTTCATCATCAGAGCCGAGTATCATAGTTTTGCCACCACGCGCCTTAACTTGTGTTTCGAGGTCATTTACTAATATTCGACCAATACCTTGCCCATGGTAATCGGGATGAACAGCTATAGGATGTAGCTCCCATGTGACGATTCCATAATCAGTTTCCATTGCACCAACCCAGCCGACGATCTTTCCATTATCGACTGCCAAACGCGCAATTTTCCCGTCCTCAAGTGCTTCACGGGTTTCGTCTTGTGCTTTTTCGTCCGTATCAAGCCAGTGTCCATAATGCTTAGCGAAAGCAAGGCGTAATACTTGCGATGCTTCAACTAAATCATCTAAGGTCATATCACGAATTTGAACAGCCATATGATTAGCCTAAGAGATGGGCTGGACCAAAACCGTGTGGTAACAAATCGGATAGAGGCATTGAATGATGAATTTTGCCTGTCATATCAGCAATGATAACCGTCATATCAGGTGCAAATTCGTACATCATCTGACGGCATATCCCACAAGGTGAGCCACCATCACGGGTAACAACAGCGATTGCTGTAAATGATTGATGCCCCTCGCTAACAGCTTTGACGAGTGCGGTTCGTTCTGCACAGATGGTCGCAGGGTAAGTTGCATTTTCTATATTACAACCTGTAAACACAGTGCCATCATCTGCCAATAACGCCGCCCCTACAGGATATTCACTGTAGGGGATATAAGCATATTCACTGGCAGAAATCGCTGTTGCTACTAGGGCAGAATAATCATGAGTAGGCGTGCTGTTCAAGATACTTCGTCCTTTAGCTTTTGGGATTCATCATTATCATTTTCAATCGTTGTCTCATCAGCCTCTGTCTCAGTCTTGCGCACAACTTCGACTTTACGAATGCGATGCCCATCAATCGATTTAACAGTCATATGCAGATATTCTGTATCAATCGCTTCATCAACTTTGGGGACACGCCCTAAGGTCAAGAAGATAAAGCCACCTAAGGTATCCGCATCGGTTGTATCAATCGAACAGTCCAATAACTCGTTAACATCATCCAAGTCCATACTGGCGTAAATCATATATTTACCGTCTTGTTCGAGGATATATTCTTCTTCTTCGTCGGTATCATATTCATCGCGAATATCACCGATAATTTCTTCAATTAGATTTTCGATAGTTACCAAACCTGATGTTCCACCATATTCATCAACCACGATTGCCAAATGCACATTCCGCGCTTGTAGTTCTTTGAGCAATTCATCAGCCCGTTTTGTTTCTGGGACAAAGTAGGATGAGCGGATTAAATCACGGATGGGTTGATTTTCGAGGGAGTCACTATTTTTCATGAGTGTGAGGATGTCTTTTGCATAGAGCAAACCAATTACATTATCAACACTCTCCTCATAAATGGGTACGCGTGAAAATCCTGATTCTACAAAGATTGATAAAGCATCCATCACTGTATTTTTGACATCTAGTGCAATAATGTCGATACGTGGGGTCATCAACTCACGAGCTGTCGATTCACCTAATTGTAGAACCGAATAAATCATGTCTTTTTCTTCATCTTCAATCGTACCACCACTATGACCTGCATTCACTAAGGTCATAATTTCTTCTTCGGTCACTCGGTTAACTTGTTGTGCGCTACCAAATATACCCGAAATGAATTTACTGATAAATAGTATGGTTATTGTCAACGGGGAGAGGATAAAAATAAGTCCTCGCATTGGATTAATAGACAAGCCAGCCAATGTATCTGCCTTAGAGCTACCAATTGCTTCGGGGACAAGGTCACCAAATATTAAAGTGATACTTGCACCAATAATGACAGATAATAATCCCATCAAAAGTAAGGTGGCGCTATCCGTCGTATTGACTTGTTCTAAAGCCACCAAAACTAATAAGGATGCAATGCTAAAGCGCATTAAAACCCGTATCATACTTACTGTGATGGCTAGGCGCAAAGCGTTTTCGGTGATTGTCAGAATATATTTAGCTGACTGATCTCCTGCTTCGGCACGTTCGCGTATCACGCCTCGTTGGACATTCTGTAACGAGGCATTCATCAGGTTAACTAAAGCCTGAAAAGTAAGTAAAACAAATATGAGTAACAGCGGGGCTGTACTATCGTCCATTAGATTCCTTCCATTATTATGTAAAATGAGATAACGCAAAATAAACCGAATACGGCAATGCGTAATCGGCGAGTCGTCGATTTACTATGTCATTCGTCCTTGATGAGGGTGGTTCGGATGTGTCGTTCACAAATTATTTCTAAACTCAATTTATCGCGTTACGATAGTTTACCACACTGATTTTGATTGTTGCAAGTTAAGGACTGTTGAGAAAATGCAAAATATCTGTTAAATGAACAGGTATTGGGGAATTCTGACAGTTTTGTACAATCGACATACAATATAAAAGATAGATAGATGAACTCATCAACTGGAGAATACTTATGCCTGACCCAACATCATTTGGTATTTTTTTAAGTGCCGCATTTGTGCTAGCTGTCACCCCTGGACCTGGGATTTTCTATGTTTTGACGCGTAGCCTGAAAGGGGGACGTGGCGAAGGATATGCGTCTTCATTCGGAACGGCGATTGGCGGAATGTTCCACGTATTGGCAGCGGGATTAGGCTTATCTGCAATTTTATCGACATCAGCTTTTGCATTTACGGTTGTGAAATTTGCAGGTGCAGGTTATCTGATTTATTTGGGGATTCGTACCATCATGGGATCAGATGAATTGCCTGATGACGAAGAAGCCGATTATGCAACCGATTTCAAGCAAGTGCTTTCACAAGGGATTATGACAGAAGCACTCAATCCGAAAACTGCGATTTTCTTTTTAGCATTCATCCCTCAGTTTATTAATCCCAATGATGTCATCGTGACGCAGTTTATCTTGTTAGGCAGTATTTCTGTATTGATGAATACCACCGCCGATATTGTGGTGGCGACGATGGCGGGTCCGATTGGCACACAACTCAAAAAACGGGCGGGATTACGTAAAGGTCAAAAACTATTTACAGGTACTGGCTTGATTGCATTGGGTGCTTATGTCGCGTTGATAAGCGACGCATCGGAGTAAATTATGGATTCTATGAAAAATAAAAACACAGCACCAGCTTATTCACATCTTCGGTTT
>CAYGTY010000210.1:1635-6188 GCA_964352825.1 uncultured Anaerolineaceae bacterium | reverse complement strand
AAAGAAAAACCTAAATCAAAATAATCCTTCGCATCACTATTTTAATTTCATTTTTCCTATTCCTGACAATAGATGTCAAGAATAGGGTTTATGCTATAGAAAATGACAACATAAAGGAGAGTTGATGAATGAGTAACTTGGATATGAAGAAGACATTGAAACACCTCTATAAACCTTCAGCCAAAGAGGTTAGCGTCGTGGATATAGAGCCGATGCCTTATCTTATGATTGATGGACAAGGTAGCCCAGCGACACAATTGTATGCAGATTCCGTTAAAGCTTTATATACATTGGCTTATGGGATACGTGGGCTGTGTAAAGCTGAGGATAAGACATTTACAGTGATGCCATTAGAGGGGTTGTGGGTAATAGAAGGACAGGAATCTGATGATTTTGACCCCTATAATTTTGATAAAGACAAATTTATCTGGACATTACTGATTCTTCAACCTGAGTTTGTCACAGCAGAAAAATATGAAGAAGCCCGTGAACTAGCACGGAAGAAGTCCGATCCTGTACGCTTAGATGATGTACGTTTTGAAATGTATCATGAAGGCGATAGTGTCCAAATTATGCACATCGGCTCATATGATGATGAAGCCCCTACTGTCGCAAAGCTACATCAACACATTGCTGATAATGGATGGGCATTAGGAAAACGCCATCACGAGATTTATCTATCTGACCCCCGTAAGGTCGTACCAGAAAAATTAAAAACCATCATTCGCCAACCCTTCACACGCTAATCTATTGAGAGGAGATAGGCGATGTCTATCTTGAACGAGCTTGCATCTGCCCATAAACGACGGGACGAAGACCTGAATCAACAACTCGCAATTCGCTTATGCCAAAATAGCAATTTAGACGAAACTCAAGAACACATCCAAGAGTTGGTTGATAATCTGCATCATAAGAACAAACAGGTTCGGAGTGATTGCATCAAAGTCTTATATGAAATTGGGGCAGTTAAGCCTAATTTGATTGATATGTATGTAGAGGAGTTTGTGACTTTACTATCTCATAAGGATAATCGTCTTGTATGGGGCGCGATGACAGCCTTAGGGAGTATTGCTTCACGTAAAACTCAGGACATTGCTGAATATCTTGATGTCATTATTGATACGACTTTGAATGGGTCAGTCATTACACAAGATTGGGGCGTACGGGTTTTGGCAACACTTGCACAAGATGAGCAATATAGCGCGCGACTCATCCCCGTTTTGATTGGTTTTCTGGAAAATTGTCGCCCCAAAGATGTGCCACGCCATGCCGAAAGTATCATGATTGCCATCAACACACCGCATTCTCAAGCCGAGTTCCGCCGTGTGCTAGAACAACACCAACCGAACCTCAATCTCAGCCAACTTAAGCGCGTCAATAAAGTCCTGCAACAATTATGATGATACCCTCTGTGTTGCCCATAGAATAACAACTTCACTGTAAAATACATATCCTTCATATTGGGGCGAGTTGTCGCTCCTCTAGTCGATTAGCCTCACTGTGATAAAATCAAATAATACATATTGTTAATATATCGTAAGTATATACAGACTGTACTTTACAGTTTTCTTACAATTTCCTACCACAATATTTAATAGACATATGTATAATTTACTTACGCTACCCTTTATTATATAAGTTGCTACTCATTAAATAATATAGCATCTTATCGCTTGGCAAGATTGTGATAATACGTTATATTGTCATATTCATAGTTTTATACTTACTAAAATTGTAATGAGGCTATGTCATTAATCATAATAACTTTTGAGAAAGTATAAGTGAGTAATATAATATCATGGCAATAACAACAAACTGGAATAGCAAAAATAAAAATTACATTGAAGCACGTATTGAAGACCCATTTACCTTAGATGAGTTCCTCAAAGCACGAATGAAATGGCATCGTATGATAAAAGGTGTTGATTATATCGTGCCAATTGTCCTCGATATGAGTGGCACATTCGACCCACCCGAACACTTCATGCGAGCATTCATCGCAATCCACCGTACCCCCCATCCACGCCAAGGACATATTTATGTTATGGGTTTAAATCCTATATACGTAAAATTATCCAAACATCTTTTTGATGGTGTTGTTGACCAGACAAAAACAGTTAAAGTCATCGACTCTATCGAAGAAGTTGTCATCACATAATCGATATCACGCAAGAATCAGAGTGTTACAGCGTTTCATCTGGTTTATGATAGAAGTATCCAATCAGGTAAAAGCGGAGGTAACACAGTGAATACGATACCCGTAAATCCAGACATCGCTCAACTCATTACAGACATCTGCGACTATATTGAAGATAAACATCCAGAGGCTGTTACCTTGCAGGAGCTTGGTCAGGCATTTAGTGTCAGTCCCTATCACCTTCAACGTACCTTCAAGCAAATTGTGGGGGTATCGCCACGGCAATATGCGGATAATTTACGGGTAGAAGATTTTAAAGAGAAAATCCGTAATGGTCAACGTATTACAGATGCGATTTATTCTGCTGGTTTCGGTTCATCCAGTCGTCTATATGAACACAGTGATGAAAAACTGGGAATGACCCCTTCCAGTTATAAGAAAAAAGGTGAGGGGATGACGATATTTTATAGTGTCGTCGATTGTCCTCTTGGTCAGCTACTGGTTGGCGTTACAGAACGCGGTATCTGCAAAATTAGCCTTGGTGATTCATCCGATGAACTCATCCAGCTAATGGATAAAGAATTTGCATTAGCCGAGCGCATCCTTGATGATGAAGGGGTTGGCTATTGGGTCGAGAAGATTATTGCTTATTTAGAAGGTTGGCAACCGAATCTGGACTTGCCTTTAGATATTCGCGCAACGGCTTTTCAGCTTAAAGTATGGCAACAACTCCAGAAAATTCCTGTGGGTGAAACCCGTACCTATAGTGACATTGCCGAAGCAATTGGTCAGCCTACAGCTAACCGCGCGGTAGCAAATGCTTGTGGGAGTAACCCTGTCGCCTTGGTCATTCCTTGTCATCGCATTATCCGAAAAGATAAAGGATTAGGTGGCTATCGTTGGGGGATAGATCGTAAAGAAGCCTTGCTCGAACAAGAAAAAATCTATCGCGAGCAGAAATCATCCTAGCCTAAGAAAGTAGGCAAAGCGCACGGTAATGTCCTCGCATTCTGTAATACTTTCTGATAGAGTTATGAATAGTTTGACATGATTTTATGCAGGAGCATTGGTATGCAGTTTGGTTTAAAACGGGGACAAAACCGTATCTTCTTTTTGATATTGATTATCAGTAGCATGGTTTTTGCTGGATGTAGCTTATCATCTCCTTCTGGTGGTGATGACGAGCCTGATACATTTGAAGGACCGCCCACTGTTCGTATTTTTTCACCCTTAGCCAATCAAACCTTTTTGGCAGGTACAACGGTTAATATTCAAGCGCGGGTTGAAAATGCAGGGGCAGATGTGGCACGTGTGACCATCTTCCTCGATGATGCTATTGTTGGTGATGCCGTCAATCCAAATACATCAGGTGCATCAGCATTCTCCATCACACAAGACTGGCTAACGAGTGTCGAAGGGCAATACAAAATTTCAGTTATTGCAGAACGGGCAGATGGAACAGCTAGTGAACCTGAAACAGTGACTGTATCAGTTATTCCACAAGCCAGCGTATCAGGTAATACAGGAAACCCAACTGCGACCCCCAATACATCGACAGATAGCCAAACAGTAAATCCAACTGCAACCACAGATACTAGTAGTAGCACAACGACAACATCTTCGACGAGTATACCAAGATCTACAAATACACCTGCACCACCGACCAATACCCCTCAGCCAGATGCCACCAATACACCAAGTGTTCCGATGGCGCGTGTCATTAGTGGGGCGAACTTACGGCGTGGTCCAAGCACCGTATTTGAACCACCCGTCGGTAGCATCGCAGCCAATTCTGAAGCTGAAATTATTGGTATTAGCCCAGGGCGTGATTGGTACAAGATTCAATATGGTAATGGTTCTGCATGGATTTTTGCAAGCCTTGTAGAGACAACAGGTAATATATCCGCGTTACCCGTGGATGCAGGTCCACCGACACCCGTTCCAGCAACCAATACACCTGTTCCATCAGAAACACCTGTACCGAATCCAGTGAATTTGATTGTCGCAGGAATTGGTATTGACCCTCACCCGTTAAAATGCCAAGAAGCCTCTGAAATTACTGTGACGGTTACAAATAACGGTACAGCGAATGCTGAGAGTGGGGGCAAGATTCGGATTGAAGCGGTACTAGTGAGTACGGGCGCAGTATTGGAAACAACCGAAACTATATTTAGCGCTATTCCTGCTGGTGGCTCAGTAACAGCAAGCGCATTTATCACTGTGGGAACAAACTTTGATGAATTACAACGGATTCGTGCGACTGTAGATACCGACAACCAAGTCGCTGAAAGTAATGAAAACGATAATTCTTCTGATGTTGGAACAGATTATGTTTTGCAAAAATCGGGTTGCTAACATTTAAATAGCAATCTGATAATTATGAGGGAAGGCGACAAACCTTCCCTTTTTTGTTCCT
>CAYGTY010000210.1:0-1535 GCA_964352825.1 uncultured Anaerolineaceae bacterium | reverse complement strand
CCAATCATGGCAAAACCCATCGCATTGATGTCTTTATCCCGTAGCATATAAGCAGCTAAGAGCATGACCAAAATCCCAGCCCCAGTAAAGGTTAATAAGGGGCTAATGGTCAGCAATCCACCTGTCAGCATATGACCAAGAGGTGCAGTCCCAACACTCGCAAACATAAATACAGACATCATCCGCCCCATCATCCGTGATGGAATAGCCGATTGTAACCACGTTATCATCATCACATTGATATATCCATTGCCTGCCCCTGCCACCGCAACAGCTAAAGTTGCAACCATTGTTGAGCTTGTTGCAACGAGGATCACTTCAGCGATACCTAATACGGCAACTGCAACCATGATGAGTGTTCCCATATACATAGGCTTCGGACGCGGTAATGCACCTGCCATGATAATCCCTAAAAGTGCACCACCCCCAAAACCCGACATGATGATGCCAAATGCCGCCGCGCCTTCTGCATATTGGGTATCTGCTAAGACAGGTATCCCTATCGTCAGTGGTCCATTGAGCAAAAAGTTAATCATCATCGAGACGATAAACACTTTGCGAATCAGGCTGTCATTCCAGATAAAACTAAATCCCTCACGAATCGATGATAAGACGGATTGAGTTTCTTTTTCTTCATCTGTCTCTGTATGATTAAGGTCGCTCATCATCCATAATGTGAATGCCGATACAAGAAAAGTTAAAGAATCTAAGCCGAATGCCACACCAATCCCAGTCATACTGGGTACACTCTCAGTCGTCGCGGGTGTACTCAATAAGGTAATCAAAATACCTGCGATAACAGGACCCAGAAATACACTGATTTGTACTGTGCCTTGTACAATTGCATTCCCTGTTTGGAGTAATGACTGTGGAATGATACGCGGAACAATTGACTGGCTAGCAGGAAAATAAAAAGCATCTGCAAAGCCAAATAATAAGGAAATCAGATAAATCATCCACATCTCGACGATGCCCGTTAGGATAATGACTGTTAGTGCAATCACCAGCCCCATACGTGCTAAATTAGAAATGAGCATGACATTGCGTGATGAGTAGCGGTCCGTTATCGCACCACCTATTAACATGAAAATTGCGCGTGGAATTGCTGCTAGTGCCAATACCGTTCCCATCATAAATGCAGAGCCAGTCATTTGTAGCACTAGCCACGGCAAGGCAATCATATGAAACTGATCACCTAATAAGGAAATGGCTTCCCCTATCCATAATAAGCGAAAATTACGATTCGCCATCACGCGACGAAAGGGTGCGTTTGATTTATTTTTGGGTTTTGCTGGATTTTCAGTCATGTCTAAATTAAATTTTGCTTGTGTCATATTCTCTCCCTTTTATTGTCTTGATATTTACTACGCATAACAAGTCGTTTTTGTTCAAACTTTTTCCCGAACAGTGTTCATAATCAGCTAAAAAAATAGCTCTTTGACAAATTAACACCAGAAGCCACTCCAAATTAGACAATTTAACCGAACAGTGTTTGGAATATATCATAAAACAAGTCCTATTGTCAATAAGCTATC
>CAYGTY010000209.1:0-10673 GCA_964352825.1 uncultured Anaerolineaceae bacterium | reverse complement strand
ATTCTATAGATTAACTATTTTATGTCAAGGGCAATTTGAATATTCATACCTATTTAATTCACAAATCACACCCATAGATAGGCTGGAATCACTTTGTTTATGAAGTGTCAGGCAATAATTCATCTTCATGATTTTCGTCAAGATTTTTATCTTTTGGTCGATCATTCAAAATATCTTTAACATATATCTCATCAACCAACACCGATGCACATGCCGTTAAAGGAACAGCAAGCATCAATCCCATAAAACCAAAGAAGAAGCCAAATATAATCTGACCCAATAAAATTAAGATGGCAGGCATATTCATACGTTCGCTTGCAAGGATTGGGCTAACAACTTGACTTTGAACAAATGAAACGCCATAAATAATAACGATTGTCAAAATCACATTATTAGGAGCTTGCACAATAGCAACTGCAACCGATGGAATAAGTGCAACAATTGGACCAAAGTTGGGAATAAATGATAACACGCCTGCTAAAACACCTAATGCTGCCCATTCACGGATACCCAATGCTGCTAAACCAAGACCCGTTCCAAGACCAACCACAATCATGGATGCACCTGTCACACTGAGCCATGCCCGTAATGTCGAGGCAATCCGCCCCAAAATCACTTTCATTCGTTCACGATACCATGTAGGCGTAAGTGTAATCAAACCATTCACATATAAATCAGGCTCTGCGAGTAGATACATGCTCAAGAAGAAAATAATCAAGCTACTCAATATTGTATTGGCAACACCCCCAACAACAGGTAATACGGAGCCACCCAAACTGCTCAACGCCCCTGAAACTTGTGAAATGATTTGGTTGATTAGGTCATCATTGACTTCAAAATCGGTAATAACACCTTCTAAAAAGGGAAATTGCACAATTAATGTTTCGCTATTTAAATTTTCGACTGCCCGCTCCACACCACGAGGAACAACATCTGTTGCCAGAACAGTAAACTGCGTCACAATTGTTGGCAAAATTGATAGGGCAATTAATGCAATAACAGCAAAAAAGCCAATCACACTGACGATGATTGCAAGTCCACGATTCATATCAAATCGACTCACTAACAAGCGAATGGGCATGGTAAATAACACAACCAAAATCACTGCAGCAAAAATCAGCATCAACGTACTGCGAATTTGCCATAAAAACACCAAACCCAATAAAATAAAAATTGTCGCAATGATATTACGTAACCCTGTATTTATGCCTTGTGAGTCATTCAAACTCATCATGCCCTCTCATTAATTATCGTAAAATATTAACCTGTATAGCGAACAACTAACATTGTAATATCATCAAATGGTGGATTGCCGTCACAGAAAACATCCACATCATTCAAAATATAATCACGGATTTCAGGAGCAGAATGATTTGCAACACGTTTTACGGCTTCAGACAGTCTATCTTCGCCATAAGGTTCAGCTTGTGGATTTTCAGCTTCGGTCAAACCATCCGTATAATAAATAATAATATCGCCCGATTGGAGTTGAACTTCGACTGCTTCAAACACATTGCCGGGGAACCAACCTAAAGCCCGACCACCTGTCGGCATGTATTCAACCTCACCTGTTGCAGCACGATATAATGCTGGCGGATTATGCCCACCATTCACATTAATACAGAGTCCATCAGGGTGAAATTCACTATAGAAGACAGTAACAAACATGCCACTCTCTTCAGCATCGGGTACAAGTAAATCATTGGTGCGCCACATCGTCTCAACAGGAAGTGTCCCGCCATACGCATTACTACGTATTAATGTCCGCGCAACTGCCATAAACAATGCAGCAGGCGCACCTTTGTCCGACACATCCGCTATCACAGTCGCAAAACGCCCATCAGGCAAATTAAACGCATCGTAAAAATCACCTGCGACTTCACGGGCGGCAACCCAATAGGGCGAAAGTTCATATCCATGAGCATTAGGCATAGTGGATGGTAACAAGTTGCGTTGAATATCACTTGCCATCTGTAATTCACGTTCAAGACGACCTTTTTCAACAGCGACCTTATACAAACGTGCATTTTCAATCGCACGGGCAGCGATACCACAAGCAGCATCCAGCAAGTCTTGGTCAGATTGACGGAATGCACCACTCTTCATCTTCGTATCAACATACACGACACCGACAAGTCGATCTTGTACCATCATTGGCGCACACAATATCGCACGTAAGCCACGTAAGATAATACTTTCGCCGGGGTTAAATCGTGTATCAAACTGTGCATTATTAGTTAATAGCGATTTTTCAGTCTCAACCACTTTATCAACAATGGTTGTACTATAGCCTTCTTTTTCGATTGTCTCGCCGTCAATGCCACGCGCGACATGGACATCTAATGTACCCGCAGAATAATCTGCAATCATCAGAAAACCACGTTGGGCTTTAGTCACCTTCATCAGAGCGTCAATGGCACGGTCTAATGCTTCATCAAAGTCCAGTGTTGAGTTAATTTCACCACTGATTTGATAAAGTGTTACTAACTGTTCAGGAGATAATTTACCTTGTGTTGGTTGCTCAGTCATATGGGAAAGAGACCCTTCAATAAGTCCTTAGAGATATACTTGATAATTATAGCATTGATACGAAACACTAGCGAATTAAATTTAGCCTTCGTCGCTCAATCTATTCCACGTTAAAATAATGAGGGAATCTGTTTAATATGAAAAGGTTATTGCATGAAATTTGACGTTACGATTTTTTCTGATGATTTAAATACCGCCAGCGACCTTGCACAGTCTGTAGAGGAATACGGGTTTGATGGGTTATGGGTTGCAGAAGCCGCACACAATCCCTTTCTTCCCTTAGCACATGCAACACTCGCAACTGAGCGCATCAATCTTGGCACAGCCATTACAGTAGCCTTCCCACGTAGCCCGATGATGATGGCACAGACTGCATGGGACTTAGCTGAACAATCACAAGGGCGTTTCATTTTAGGACTTGGCACACAGATTAAACCCCATATCACCAAACGTTTTAGCGCAAAATGGGGAAAGCCCGTCAGCCAACTCCGTGAATATATCCAATCTCTACGCGCTATCTGGCATAGCTTCCAAACAGGTGAACCCCTCAAAGTCGAAGGAGAATATTACAACTTTTCTCTACTAACCCCATTTTTCACACCGCAACCGATGGAATATTATGACATTCCTATCTATATTGCGGGTGTTGGGACAGGATTAGCGAAACTCGGGGGCGAACTCTGCGATGGATTCCATGTGCATTCATTCCATACACCTGATTATTTGCGCGAGGTATTGATTCCAGCAATTGAAGAAGGCGGAGACCGAACAGGACGAACACGAGATGACCTATCCCTATCCTGTGCAATTTTTGTGGTGACAGGTCAGACGGATGCTGATATACAGGAAAGTAAAATCGCGACAAAGTCCCAAATCGCATTTTATGCCAGCACACCTAGTTATAGTAAAGTGCTTGAATTACATGGATGGCAAGACCTCATCCCCGAATTGAATATCATGTTACGACGCAACAAATGGGATGAGATGCACACTTTGATTAGTGATGAGATGCTGGAACACTTTGCTGTTGTCGCACCGCCTGATGAACTTCCTTATAAAGTCCGTGAACGCTACGAGGGATTACTTGACCGAGTCGGTTTTTACTTTCCATTTGAGCCAAGTGACGAAAGTAAACGTATGATTTGGGAACACGCATCAAAAGCAATGGAGAGCTAATGCCGACTATCAACTTAAGTGGTCAAACGATTGAATATACGATCCGTGAAAGCAAACGTGCCAAGCGAATTAATATGCGGATTGATGCAAAAAAGGGGTTAGAACTGGTCTATCCTGTGGGTGCAAACCAGCCGACACCTCAAGAGCTACTCACAAAAAATCAAGCATGGGTCTTAGCCACAATGGATAAATTACAGGCTCAGCTCGAAAATCAGTTCCAGCGAGCGTATGTTCACGGAGAGGTTTTTCGCTATTTAGGTGAGGATATTACACTCAATCTGATTCAGAAAACGCGAGGGAAACGCATTACGCTTTCATTATATGAGACGCAATTAGATGTATCCCTGCCACCTGACATCAAAACAGACAATACAGAAGCCATCCAATCGGCTGTCGAGAGCTTCTATCGCAAACAAGCAAAATCTTATTTGCCAGAGCGCACCTATGAAATTGCCAATCAACTCGGTTATGAGGTCAATCGTGTGGTGATTAAAAATCAGAAAACACGCTGGGGGAGTTGTTCAACCAATAAGAATATCAACCTCAACTTGCGCTTGATGATGACCCCACCCAAAGCCATCGACTATATCATCATCCATGAACTCTGCCACCTGACCCATATGAATCATAGTCGGCAATTCTGGAACTTGGTCGGTCAACATTGCCCTGACTACAAACAATGGCGCAAATGGTTCAAGCAGAATAATCCGTATTTGGTGTTGTGAGGATTTGATTATGTCAAAAGAGAAATTAGCAGCAGCAAAACAATTTATTGAAGAAAAACAGTATAAAGAGGCTCGGCTCATCCTCGAATCGACTAATCATCCCAAAGCAACAGAGTGGTTATCCAAATTACCCAAACCCGCTCAACCTGAAAAAGCAAAGAATTCATCATCAACGCAACCTGCTCTTTCACCTATCAGAGTGATTAGTTTAATCACAATCATTTTTTTAACTTTTTTTGTAGGATTTTCCGTTGGGATGGGAAGCGCAAATATTGCTAATGGGCAAAGTAGCTATTATCTTGATATGACACGAACAAAAATTCTCGATAGAAATGAGACAACAGAAGCACTAATACGAGGCACACAAACAACATCAGCGAGAGAAGCAGAATTTAATCAAACCAATAATTTTTGTACATGCACTACTCAAACAATGGATGATGTTACACCATCTCCCACACTTGACCCAAAATTTCCAACATGGACACCAACACCAAGATAGATTTAGGAGAACTTATGAAATTTGATATGACATTTTTTCCATCAAACGATTTACGCGCTGACATGGGACACATCCAACAAGCAGAAGCGTTGGGTTTTGATGGAGCATGGACATCCGAAGTCGCGCATAATCCATTTTTCCCGCTGACACTCGGCGCGAAGGAAACCCAAACGATTGAACTCGGCACACAAATCGCGGTTGCCTTTCCACGTAGTCCGATGGTCACAGCCCAAATCGCATGGGACTTAGCTCAGCAATCGAATGGGCGTTTTATACTAGGCTTAGGCACACAAGTTCGCGCTCATATCACCCGACGATTCAGTGAAGAATGGACAGACCCCATCAGCCGAATGCGTGAATATATCGAAGGGATACACGCCATCTGGGATACCTTCCAAAACGATGCCCGTCTGCGCTATCGCGGTGAGCATTATGAGTTCCGCTTGATGGCACCTTTCTTCAACCCCGGAAAAATCGACCACCCCAACATCCCCATCTATATTGCAGGCGTGAATGCTAAAATCAGCAAACTGGCTGGCGAAGTCTGTGATGGGCTTCATGCACATGGGTTTCACTCAGTTGGTTACTTAAATGATGTGATCATAGCAAATGTGCAAGCTGGATTAGATGACGCAGGCAAAAAACGGGATGACTTTGCAATGACAGTTCCCATATTTGTAGTCACGGGTATAACAGCAAAAGAAAAACAAAAAGCCGAAATCGAGGTTAAATCGCGGATTGCATTTTATGGCAGTACTCCATCGTATAAAGCGGTTATGGAATATCATGGTTGGGAAGAAAAACGAATCAAGCTCAGTCAGATGGCACGCGCCAATCAATGGGATGTCATGTGGAAAGAAGTCACCGATGAGATGCTCCACGAGATTGCTATTGTCGCTGAGCCTAATGAAGTCGTTCCCACAATCAAAGAACGTTATACTGGTTTAGCTGACCGTATTTGCTTAGAATGGCAAGGGAATAATATCGACCTGATGCAAACAATCACAAAACATATCAAGGACTAGATAATGTTTAAAACATTTATCATGATGGTGACGGGCTTTATCATTGGGATGATTCTGAGCGAAAATGCTCAAGTCATTCATCATTCAATCCCGCATAAAGGCAGTGGAACAGGAAATGCATCAGGCAATATCAATCAATTTATCTTTATTCTAGGTATCGGTAACAGTGGGAACATCTTTGAAGTCAACGCTGGTGACGAAACCGTCGAGGAGGAAACCGAAGCATGAGCAACGCTTATAACTACGCAACCGAACATCAAGACCGCTTTTTAGACGAATATATCCACCTACTCAAAATCCAAACCATTAGCACCCAACCTGAACACGCAAAAGATGTCGCCGAAGCTGCTGAATGGCTAAAAACCATGATGCTAAATATCGGCATGGATAGTGCAGAAGTGATTCTCTTACCAGAAGGTCGCTGTCCGCTTGTGTTAGGAGAATGGAAGGGTGCTGGGGATGATGCCCCTACCATTCTGATTTACTGTCATTATGATGTACAACCTGCCGTTGTTGCTGATGGCTGGGATACAGAGCCATTTGAACCGACAATTAAAGACGGCAGATTATACTGTCGGGGTGCAGTCGATAGTAAATTACATGTGATGGCGAACCTCAAAGCAGTTGAATCATGGCTGGCACAAGACGAAAAACCAAAGGTTAATATCAAAGTTGTACTTGAAGGTGAAGAAGAATCGGGTAGCGAAAATATCAATGCTTTTATCGCCAAACACCCTGAACGCCTATCTGCGGACATCGCAGTAATCTCCGATGGTACAATTCTTGACCCCAAACAACCAAGCCTGACATTCGGTCTACGTGGACTTTGTTCATTAGAAGTCCATGTTCAAGCACCTGTCGCTGATTTACATAGTGGACATTGGGGCGGTACAGTCCATAATCCAATTCAAGCACTCAGCGAAATTCTAGCGCAACTCCATGATAAAGAAGGGCGCGTGACTGTCCCTGGGTTCTATGATGATATTGAAGGTTTAACTGACCATGAGCGTGACCTCGTTAAGCAAGTTGTCCCAAATATCGAATCCGAATGGGATGAAGTCGTTAATGCACCACGGCACTATGGCGAACCTAATTATTCAGTTGCAGAACGTATCGGCTCACGCCCCACGCTCGAAATCAACGGAATCATCGGTGGTTATACAGGTGATGGGCTTAAGACGGTACTCCCTGCTAAGGCAATGGCAAAAATCTCTTGTCGCCTCGTTCCAGGGCAAGACCCTGATAAAATCATCAAACAAGTCCGTGATTATATCCGACAGATCGCCCCAGATAGTGTCACTGTCGAGATGCCTATTATGGAAGCAGGCGCACCTGCTGTCAAACTTGACGTAACATCTACTGCAATGCAAGCAGGTAAAGTTGCTTATACCCATGCTTGGGGTGTCGAACCTGTTTTTGAACTTGCTGGTGGCAGTGTCCCGATTACATTCGAGTGCATGAAGGTTGCAGACGAAGTGGTGATTATGAGCTATGGACTTAAGAGTGGTCGCGCCCACGGTCCTAACGAAAATATCTATCTCCAAAATTTCTATAATGGCATTCAATCCACGATTAAATTCATAGAAGAAGTAGGCAATCGCAATGGATAAAGCAATACAACACGCCATAGGTAATCAAGAAACATATAAAAATCAACTGATTGACCTGCTCAAAATTCCGAGTATCAGTACAGACCCAGCCTATACAAAAGCAGTCAAACAAGCTGGCGAATGGGTTGTCGCCGATATGCAACGTATCGGTTTAACTGCTGAACTGATCGAAAGCAATCGTCACCCCCTTGTCTACGGGGAATGGATGGGCGCAGGAGATGATAAGCCAACTATTCTATTTTATGGTCACTATGATGTTCAGCCTGCCTCACTTGAGGATGGTTGGGATAATGAGCCATTTGAACCTATCGAAAAAGACGGGTTCTTGTATGCGCGTGGAGTCGCTGATGATAAAGGGCAGTTTTTAATTCACCTCAAGGCTGTGGAATCTATCTTAGCAAGCGAAGGTACGTTACCCGTCAACGTCAAATTCATCATTGAGGGTGAAGAAGAATCAGGTGGAGAAAGCATCGAAGCCTATGTCATCAACCATAGTGACCGCCTCCAAGCAGATGCAATTGTTGTATCCGATACGAGTATGGGTACAACTGAAAAGCCCGTCATTGTGACAGCCTTACGCGGTGGGGTTTCGATGGAACTGCACGTTACAGGACCCAAAAGTGATTTACATAGTGGTGCATATGGTGGTGCAGTCCATAATCCAGCACAAGCCCTCGCAGAAATCATTGGCAAACTCCATGATGCTGATGGGCATATTACTGTCCCTCATTTTTATGATGATGTCAAAGCACTCACACCTGAAGAGAGAACCGCTATTGCCCAAGCTGGGTATGATGAAGCTGAACTCTATGCCGAGACAGGTGTCCCACAACCCTATGGCGAACCTGACTTTACAATTTTAGAACGCATTGGTGCACGCCCAACACTTGAAATCACAGGAATTGCTGGTGGATATTATGGTGAAGGCTTCAAAACCGTCATACCCCAGAAAGCCATCGCAAAAATCTCGTGCCGTCTGGTTGCTGATCAAGACCCTGATGCCATCTTTAATTTAGTCGAAAAATATATCGCAAGCATCACACCACCAACAGTTCGCGCAAACCTGATTAAATTAAAAGGTGGGCGCTGGGCTTCAATGGATATTGTGAATCCAATGATTCAATCGGCAGTGGAAGCCTATAAAAGTGGCTGGGGATATGAACCTATTTTTATGCGTGAGGGTGGCAGTATTCCGATTGTGGCACATATGCAAGAGAACATCGGCGCACCTGTTGTCATGATGGGCTTTGGACTCAACACAGATAATCTCCATGCGCCTAATGAACATTTCAGCCTCGACCACTTCAAACGCGGAATCCAAACATCGATTCACTTTATGTACGAAGTCGGAAACTAAACCAAAACGTGGGTGGGCAAGTTGTCTACCCATGCTCAACTTCAAAAAACGCTAACATTTCATCCATTAACCAATCCCATTTTTCAAGCGTAATCATGTGACCAGCATCAGTCATGACAGTTTTCACATTCAACAAATTCTGGTGAGCGCGTTGTATGGTTTGTTTTGGATTCACAGCAATATCATGTTGACCAACAATAACATATGCTGGGCAAGAAATAGATTTGAGTTCCTCATCTGAGAGGGGTTTAGGTCCATTCACAGGTTTCAAACCACTCAATATGTCTTTCATCCCTTTACCCATTTCATCAATTTTAACTTCATCATCAAAATTTGGGGATACCATACGTCTTATAAAATACCGCCCACCCCACTCAAATCCCATAGCAGCTGGCATCACACTTAAAATAAAGCGTAAGTTGATACGGCTTAAATCTACAAAACCACCGGGTACTATCAAAAATATCTTTTTTACTTTTTCTGAGGTAAGTGAAGCCGTCTTTAGAGCTAAATATCCACCACCCGAAATTCCAGAGAGATAGACATCATGTAAGTCTAATGCCGATAAAATATCTGTTCCCCATAAGCTATAGGAATCATCATCGGTTGGCGGACGTGAGGGCGCACTTTTCCCCGATTGCCCAATGGTATCAGGGAAGTAAAGGCAAAAATACTGAGCAAGTCGAGCAATATCTAACTCGGAATGCGTTCCTGAAGCATTGCCACTCCAACCATGAAAAAATAAAAACGGTGGTTTCGAGGATTCACCAACACGCAAAACATGTGTTTTACCAAATCGAGTATCAACATAAAGTGACTGAGGCTGGACTGTCCAGCTTGCGACATTCTCATCATATTGTTGCATCGATTTAATGTATGCGCTTTCGCTTCTATAGAGTTCTCTTATATCAATCATGACATCCTCAAACAAGTAATTTCATGAATCTATTATAAGATACAGTAAGTATATTCAGTATCCAGGTTATAGGATATAAGTCCTAAATATAACTTTACATTACAGAATAATGATATACTCTATTGTAGAAGACACCGCAACCAACAAGGTACAATATGGCAATATTACTTCTATGTCGTGGGGATGAGCAATCAAAGGCTATTCTCAGACAAGCAATTGAAGCGCATTATGGGAAGAGCCCTATAGCATTTGAATCGGTTCGCCTGATGCTCAAAGGGCGCTCCAAACAAACCGTCGGCCAATTTAATATATGGCTACCGCTCGAATTAGAAACGACGTTTACGTTTCCAATACAGTTTCGCCAAGATTACTCTATAAAATTTTGGCAAATCCCGATTCTAAATGAGTCCGAGTCATTTGATGGAACGACCTATTTTTACAAAAAACATAAGTCACGCGCAGTGATTATCCAAAGTTTACCCGACCCATATATTCATATTGTCAGACAACGTGTCAGTACATTTGCAGCTATCTTATTACTCCCACTCAGCGAGCCAGATATTGAGCTTACATTCAATCATGATCACTCTATTACCGCCCATAGTCCTAACACCGCAACAGCAACAACCCTAACTTTCTATGAAAATTACCAACTTAAGCAAGCAATTACAACAAGTACCTATCACTCTGCTTTATTTCGATTAGATTTATCGAAAGAAACGGAAGTTATAAGCAATATCAAGACATTTAAACGTATTGACCTCTGGTGGGACAATGAGCTTAAATATGAATTATTCGCAACATATATCGAATTTATTGATCGCTTAGAGGAA
>CAYGTY010000208.1:0-10707 GCA_964352825.1 uncultured Anaerolineaceae bacterium | reverse complement strand
ACTTCAGATTATACATCAGTTGCGGTTTCGGTCGGACAGGCGGATGCCAGTCCCTACAGCCAATTGTGGATTTGCCGTAGGGACGCGCTTCTGTGCGTCCGCAAAATGGAGAATTTATGCGATGGAGATTATCATAGGTATAGTCGATTACTGTTATTCATCACCTATGGACTCGGTTCGGCACAGGATGGTAGATTGCCGTATTGTTTCTCCCATGTTTCACCATAAAAGGCTAAGTATTCAGCAACATGTTCCGACCAGTAATCATTGCTATGGTCACCGACGGGATGCACAACATAGGTATGCGGTACACCATTGGCAGTCAATCGGCTGGAGAATGTCTGCTGGCTCGGTCCTGAGGAGTCACTTGCGCCGTTATCAAGGTACAAACGCAGATTCGCATCTTTCAGGCTCTCATCATCAATCGCGAGTTCCAGTGGATTAAAGGGGGGTGGAATGCTGACAGTATCCCCAGAGAAAAAGGCACTATGTCCGCCGACAACCCCGAATACATCAGGGTTACGCATGGCGATACTATATGCCCAGAAGCCCCCGCGCGAAATCCCACCGATGGCGCGATAATCACGGTTTTGCCATAAGCAGAAGTTGCGATCCAGCTGTGGCAGAAGCTCTTCTAGGATGTGCGTTTCGTAAGATGGGTCAGGTGGGAATTGATTGACTTGCCCGAAGTTCCCCATATAGGGCATGACTAAAATCATGGGTGGTAGTGTCCCATTGAGGATGCCTGTATTGAGTGCATCAATCATGCCGAGGTCTTCCCATTGTTCTTCGCGATAGCTCAAGCCATGCAATAAAATGACCGACGGAAAGCGCGCCCCAGATTGTTGATAACAAGGGGGTAGATAGACATTAAAGCGTAAGTTCTCGCCCCCTGCTACCTCACTTGGGTTCTGTGTGAATGGGACAATTTGCCCTGCTTCATCATTACAAGGAAAAGGGGTTGGCGTTGCTGTGAAATCGGGTGTTTCTGTTGGGAAGGGTGTCCGTGTAATTGTCGGTGTGGGAGTAATCGTCGGGGGTACAGTCGCTGTCGGTTGATTGGTAATCACAACCGAGACAGGCGTTGGATTATATGCCAGCGGTTCGCAAGCCGATAAAATCATCAGGGCAACAACAGGGACAAGTAGCAAAAACAACGATTTTGTCATAATGTCTTTCTAATAAGCTAAAGGTATGCTTCCATTGTCGTCAGGACATCAAAATTTGCAAGCGTTAGGTCGAGACAAAGATACCCACAGTTGGGCGATGGTCAGTTAAATCATCAAATGGAATTTGGCTTTGGACATGACACGAAACGACAGCAAACTGGTCATTGGGATCATGCAATAAGATATGATCAATCAAGATACGGTGGGTTTGATGAGTCCATTGTTGTACTGATTCATTCTCAGGTATCAGCAAATGAAAATCGTGCTGTAACATTTCTAATTCTGGTGAATCAGGCGTGGCATTAAAGTCGCCAGTTAGAATAATCGGGCGTTCTGGCGCTTCATTTTCGATGTCAGCAGTTTTGAGTTCCTGAATCACATGAAGAATCTCATTCACCTGCGCCACTCGTAACTGGGATGCCGTCTGTGAGCGTTCATAGGTGGGGTCATGACGGTCTTCACCAATTAATACACCCAGATGGGTGTTGAGCAAGTAGAAGGGCACACCACGATAATTGAGGGATGCCACCATGACATTGCGTGGTTGGGTATCACGATTGCCCGTGCTATAGAGTGATGCACGACTGATGATGCTATGACGTGTCCATGAGTTAAAGATATTGCGCGAAATCAGATTCTGGTATGTACCCCACGACCATTCTTCAGGCGGTAGATTGGTGATAATCCCATTGCCTTCGGCGGCGTGCATCATACCGCGATAGGAGGGTCTATCCCATAAATTAGGATGGGGATGGTCACGCATATTGACTTCTGAAGCAAAAGAATCAATATAATCATCACCAAGCAATTCAGCCATCTGTCGTCCGACATTTTTGCTATTCCCACCTGTTATGGCGAGTCCTGTTTCCTGTAATGCAATAATCGTCGGCTGGGTCGGATTAATCACTTGCTGGAGGGTTGTGACAGTATCTTCTGCCAGCTTATCAAGGTCATGAGGTGCAGGTCGCATTCCACGCGCACCACCAATATTGAAAGTTACAACTTGCAACATATATCATATTCCCAAATTTTCAAATCTCGACGGCATTATATCACAGCACATACACCACCTGTACATTCACATTAGTATTTGACTAAATCTGAGTATGAAACACAATAATCTAGAACAATTCATATACTACTAACGTATAGTAGATATATGTGTATAAAGGCATAGAGAAATGGATATAACGGGCGTGAGTTTATTAGGGAATATCATCTGGTTAATTTTTGGTGGATTAATCGCTGGGGTCGGCTATATTTTCGGCGGGCTATTATTATGCCTCACCATTATCGGGATTCCGCTTGGTACAAAAGCGATTCGTTTTGGCTTTGAAGTCATGACCCCATTTGGGAAAACCATAGAAGCTAGCGACAGTGGGTCTGGCTGTGTAGCAACACTATTCAATATCATCTGGTTGGTGTTATTCGGCTGGGAGATTGCATTGGTTCATATTGCAGGTGGGATTGCATTAGGCATTACCATAATCGGGATTCCCTTTGCGATGCAACACTTCAAGCTCGTGCCTGTCGCGCTCTTCCCATTCAGCTATCGTCTCGCCAAGTCTTAAATCTGAATTTAGGGTAATAAGTGGTAGGGGTGAATCTCAGTTTCATCCCTAACTGGCATATGGACCGGCTATTTACGCTTTAGCACCGTATAACGATTCAAGTCACCTGTCGAGCCATCAGCACGGTAATCCGCGACTTGTTCTAAGCCTGTTGCCTCAATTAATTTGGCATGTTCTGCATCATCCACATAATGACAATACCGCAAAGCCCGTTCACCTCGTCGCCAATCGAGCAAATAATCATGTTCTTCGACAATCAAATCATTATCCCATGCCACAATCCGTTTGCGAAAGCGGTCTTGTTCATAAAAACGCCATGCCGCAAATACCAAATACCCACCCACAGCGACACATTGCGCTAACGCTTGCATAAATGTCTGGCGTTCTGCAAAACCTGGGACATGATGAATCACGCCAAAGAGTGTCACCAGATGATATTGTCCTTGTGGTAATGCCCCCAAAATTGCATCGTGTTCACCTAGTTTGACTGTAATATGTGGAATTTCTGAGAGGGTCTTATCGGCATATTGGAGTAAGGCAGGGCTGTTATCAATCCCGTGATAATTGAATGGCTTGCTTTGGTTATCAGCGACAAAAACACCAAAACGACCATTACCACATCCAACATCTAATACAGACTGGATTGGCATATCAAGCGTCGTGAGAAGATGTTCCCATCCTGCCCATGCTCGCCCACGCGTTGCATCAAATTCTTGAGCAGTGGTCGCATAGAAATCACGGTTAATTTGGTTGAGGGTTGTGCGTGTTTGTTTATCCATGCGTATAGGGTAACGTAAAATACCCTATTGCTGTAGGGGATGTTTGAAGCGGTTGAATTATATTTTCAAGTATTGGCTAATAAACAAAAGCAACCATAAAGGTCAGTTGACCAAATGTGATTTTATCACCGTGTTCCAAAATGTACTCTTGAGAAGGTTGTAAATCCAAATTGTTGAGGCGTGTACCATTCAAGCTATTTAAATCTTTGAGGGTCACACGATTATCGAAGGTCAAAATCATCGCATGAAAGCGCGAAACACCCATCTCATAGGCATTAAAATCTGATAAATCAACAACTACTTCCATATCCTTCATAGAATTACGACGACCCACCACCATCACAGGTTCAACTTCAACCGAAAAGACTTCGGATAAGCTGGATGTGATAAACCGAATCGCACGTGGAATTTGATTATCCAGAATATGGGGACGGCGAGCAGATGCTTCAACCATCGGATTATCTGGTGAAAATGGCTTAGTTTCCCGATTATCTTCTGGTAGTAGATGATTAGGTTTTGACATAATTTACCCCGAATTAAGGTTGCTGTCATAGGCAAAGTATGAGTACCCTTGTCCTATTTAAATGATATTCTACTTTAAAATCATCCTATTGAACATAGATTGCTCTTCAATCGGGACTAATGTACCAAGTTTATAACCTGATACTGACTTAAGGCATACAATTTGTAACAATACGACTACCCAATAGCAAATTCAGCTTATATTTGTTGTAACCCCCGATGAGTCTTTAGAAATAAGTTTTGATATATGGCTAGATTATCGGGCGAAGTAAGCCATCGTCGCTACAGGGTTTCGTAGGATTGAGACTTGTCCAACCGCCAATTTGTATCAAATATTTTTCGAGACTCTACATTCATTAAGGGAGCGAAGGTGCTAGAAACACAAAGAGGCAGACCGAAGTCCACCTCTTTTGTGTGAGATAAGAATAACCGTGTTAGAAGTTATTCTTCAGGGTTTGGGGGTACTACTGTAGCTGGAGAAACGCCGTCGATAATCTCGCGGAATTCCTCAGCTGTCAAAGTTTCGCGTTCCATAAGGACTTCAACTAGCAATTCCATTTTATCCTTTTGTTCACTGAGGATATTTTTGGCTCGTTGATACCCTATTTGTAAGATGTTTTTGACTTCATCATCAATTTGTCGAGCATAGTGTTCACTATAATCACGTTGTTCAGAGATTTCGCGACCGAGGAAGACTGCCCCACCACTGGCTGCACCATAAGCGCGTGGGCCAAGTGCATCACTCATACCAAATTGTGTGACCATAGCACGAGCCATACGGGTTGCTTGTTGTAAATCGTTGCTTGCACCTGTGGTGAATTGGTTGAAGATAATTTCTTCCGCCGCACGTCCACCCATTGCTGCAACAATATCATCTTCAAATTTTTCACGGGTTACGAGCATGGTATCGCCTGACGGCAATGGCATCACATAACCCCCTGCACGACCCCGAGACACAATCGTGATTTTGTGAACTGGATTCGTATTTTCCAATAAGTGGAACAAAATTGCATGCCCTGCTTCGTGATATGCAACTTTTTTCTTTTCTTCTATAGAAATCACACGGCTACGGCGTTCAGGACCCATAACAACACGTTCCATCGATTCTTGCATTTCACTCATGCTGATGGTTTTTTTATTGCGACGCGCTGCTAAAATTGCGGCTTCATTGACCAAGTTTTCGAGGTCTGCACCAGAAAAACCTGCTGTGATTTTTGCGATTGCTTCAACATCCACATCACCTGCCAATGGCTTACCGCGTGAGTGAACTTTGAGGATGTCTTGACGACCTTTCACATCAGGGTTATCCATAATGACTTTACGGTCAAAACGTCCGGGACGTAACAATGCAGGGTCAAGGATGTCAGGGCGGTTGGTTGCAGCGATAATGATGATATTGGTGTCATTATCAAAGCCATCCATCTCAACCAAAATTTGATTTAGGGTTTGTTCACGTTCATCATGTCCACCACCTAGCCCAGCACCACGATGACGACCGACAGCATCGATTTCATCAACGAAGATAATGGCAGGAGATTCTGCTTTGGCACGTTCAAATAAATCGCGAACACGGCTTGCACCGACACCCACAAACATTTCAACAAATTCTGAACCTGAGATACTGAAGAATGGTACACCTGCTTCACCAGCAACCGCACGCGCCATCAAGGTTTTACCCGTTCCCGGAGGACCAACCATCAAAACACCTTTAGGTACACGCGCACCCAATTTGATGAATTTTTCGGGTTCTTTCAAAAATTCGACAACTTCTTTGAGGTCTTCTTTGGCTTCATCAGCCCCTGCAACATCCGAAAATGTAACCTGTGGACGTTCCATATCGCGCGAAACTTTTGGCTTACTGCGTCCAAAGCTCATGGCTTGGTCTTGCCCAGCCCGCATCGAGCGCATCATTCGCCACAAGAACCATACAATAATCACAATTGGCACAACACCGATCAAGATTTGGAAGATAATCGCTTGTGAATTGTCTCCCGGTTGGTCAACATAGGTTAAGTTCTCCAAGATTGTTCCCGGTACATCTAAAGCATCCATCTGATCATAGAAGTGTGCAGATGGGTCTTTATAAGCCGTTTCTTGTGAGCCATCGGTATAGGTAATAAACACATCAGTGCTACCCCGTACCACCACGCGCTCAACTTTACCTTGGCGAATATCGGATGCGAGTTGATTCATCGGGATATTATTGGTGGTCGATGTGCGAGTGCTTCCGTTAAATACTAGCAAAAACATCACTAATACAATGAAGCCGAGAATAATCCACATACGTTGTGCATTTGGATTGTTAAATGGTGATTTATTATTATCATCATTCTTACGATTATCCCCGCCCCCTTCGTTAGGGTGCTTTGGGGGGTCTGGTCTGTTGTTCATTTAACTACTCCATTAGCGACTAAAACCGCTATTGATATGCTTTCTTTTTTATACATGCAAACTAATTGATATACTTATAATAAGAGACCCACTTATTATCCAAATGGTGATAAATTGGTAAAAATCTTTATAAACACGATTTATTTGGGCGCGGATATTCGGACTTTTGTCCTCTTTTTATTTTTTATATCTTATGTTTGATGACAAAAGCATGATGAGATATAGAATACAGCCTAGTATATAGTGAACTTCAATTGCTTTTGTGGGTCTTTGCATGTATATTATCAGAGGACGATGATGTAATTTTGTTATCATATGATTTATTAACTTCATATAAAACAGAAACATATTTTCTACCAACATAATGACCCAACTAGGAGGCATAAGGTGATAAAATGCGCGACATGTGGTCGTTTAAATCACGATACTGAACAAATTTGTGTCTACTGTGGTGCGCCATTGATTGATTTGGCAAAACACAATCAAACCCGTGCAGTCGGCGATACAGATTATGAAGAGGGTGTTCCAAAGTGGGGGTCAGCACGGTTTAACTTTACGATGACACTTGTCATTCATGTTGTCGAAACACGTAAAAGCTATGTGTTAGATGCCGATGAAGTTGAAGAGATTGTGCTTGGACGACAAGACCCAGATACAGGCGATGCGCCAAATGTTGACCTGACAGAAGCAGGGGCAGTTGATAAGGGTGTATCACGTCGCCATGCAACAATTATGCAACGGGATGGGGCACTCCATATTGTCGATAACGACAGTGCAAATGGAACATACTTGAATGGACAAAAACTTGTTGCTAAGCAACCTCGCGTCTTAAGAGATGGTGATGATGTACGCTTGGGGCATCTTGTCTTGCGGGTGAATTTTTCCCAATAATTCGGTATGATAATCTACCAACTCTTAAAAATCCAAACGATAGATAATTATGACAGATCGCACAAATGAGCAATGGTTAGCTGAACTGCGTAGTGATGATGTACCTGTGCAAACAGCCGTTATCGAAGATCTACGCAAACGCCTCCAACGTAGTATTTATTTTTACCTCAGCCAAGACCGAAGTGACCTGCGTGGGTTAGCAACACAAGAGCTTGAACAAATGGCACAAGACCTCGCACAAGATGCCACCCTGCGTGTTATGGATAACCTTGATAGCTTTCGTGGCGAGAGTCGCTTCACCACATGGGCAAACAAAATTGCTGTTCGCCTTGCAATTAGTGATTTGCGACGCGCACGTTATAAAGACTTCAGCCTCGATCAACTAACAGCCGATGGTGACTTACTTCCTATATCCAGTCGGATTGCATCCAATAATGAACCGACACCTGAAAAAGTCACAGAACGCGATGATGTGATGGAAAAAATTGAGATGGCATTTAAAGAAGCCTTGACTGAAAAACAGTATCAAGCTCTAGTCGCTGTCTCCTTAAAAGGTGTACCGATGGATGTTGTTGCGGAGCGGATGGGGACAAATCGTAACGCCCTCTATAAACTTATCCATGATGCCCGTCGTAAGCTCAAAGCCCACCTCGAAGCACAAGGGATTTCGACTGAGTATATGATGACCCTCTTCCAAAACTAAGGCAACTATTATGACTGATGAGCATTCTAGCCGACTTGATGAGGATAACTTTGATTATCAAGCCACAAAAGATAATAAGGTTCTTATCTATTGGCATAACAAACACATCAAAACCTTATCAGGGAAACATGCTCAAAAGTTCCTCGCACAAATCGAAGGCTTAAGCGGTGCCGATGAACAGTTAGTATTGGCTCGCGTGACAGGTAACTTTAAACGTGGGAATGAGCGTGACGGAAAGAAAAAGCGCGGATAATACGGATAAGAAATTCCTTTTGAGTATTTATTTTATACCCCTATTCTCCTAAGTAAGCGGTCATTTATTTTTAGATTTTTCCGATTATATATGTTGGATGTCGGACAAGGCAAGCCCTTGTCCCTACACGGTTTCGTAGGGCTGGCGACCTGTCCCAGCCGTTGATTTATTTCTAATCTATTTCAAGACTTTACATTAAGAAAAGTATCTCATTAAAACATCTTTAAAATATCTTTTCAGACAGTTATTACTTGTAGGTAATCTCGAAAACGATTAATCTATAGGACAATTTAAACATAACCGTAAACATTGGCAAGAAAGATACGCGTCTCATGCAAAACCCAGTTCCTCAATTATCAGTCTATAATCAATTTATCACAGGTGGGCATCAACTCGATATTTTCTCGGAAAAGCGTCGGATGTTGGCAATGTGGTGTGCCAATATCGAAAAAACAGTTGTGAATCAAGAAATTGGTGCAATGAATGTTTTTGCAGGTTTCCAACATTTGGAGTTCTTTTTACCTGTATTAGACCGTTATAAAGCCATGACCTCATATGTTGAAAATATCTGGATTTTTGGGACAGCTCCTAAACAACAGACCCTCCCTGATATTAAGGGGATTAACTATGTTTATCTGGAAGACGAAGATGTATTAGTGCAAGAATGGTTCTTGTTGGTACATCATCCACTATACTCACGTTCACTATCCGCATTGGAAACAACCGAACCTGGGACACCACACAGCAAAAGAACATACAAAGGCATTTTGTCCAGTGACCCAAAAGTGATTGAACCTGTTTTTAACAATATGTTAGACAAAATCACAACTGTATAACCTTTTAGGTATCACTTTAGAGAGCAGTCAATTGTCCAAATCGGTTGGTCACGATACGCATTAAATGGCTCGCCATAGTCAACGATTTGTCGAAAACGGTAAATAATCTCCACCTGTTGCAAGTTTTCCCTTGGATAGGTACGACATAGATAGTACGCATGGGCTTCCATCAATGTCTGCAACCAGAAAAAATATAGGTTTTCGTCATACTTCTTCCAGCGTGTGCCTAACCCAAAATAAAAACGTGGTAATTCATTATCGGCATATAACCCTGTCCGCAATTCAATCCGCTGTCCATTTGCGAATGCCCCCATCATCAACATTGCACCATCTGTTCGTCTCGGATTGGGGGCAAACATGCTCCAGTTTTGCCATAAGCCCAAATTTTCAATGACTTGTACTTGTGTTTCTGTCATAGATGACCCCAGAGCGACTTCATTGGGGCGCATAAACCAGAAGTTGTAGGCATAGACATTAAAGAGTAGCCCACTCGTCAGCACGATCAAGACAATACGACGGCGGTTTATCGCTAAGGCAGGAGCTAGAGTCGGAAGCTCTAAGAAAGTATGCTGTGGGAATAATAGCTGTCCGATTTTGACAATCCAATTTCCATCAAAAAATAGCAGATAACAGACTAACATCACCCATGAAAAGTTTGGTACAGCCATCAATAGAGCGATACCGATATGCACAGACCCCATCGTTAATAAACCCACCAACTTCAGACGCGGTTGTTCAAATGGCAAGAAGACGAGTAGAAAAAATGCGCCTTCCGCAACAAGGGTAAATAAGGTCGCAAATTGGAAGATGGTATATGGAACATTGACCAATGCCCAATCAGCAATCGGATGTGTGAAGCTCCTGAGTTGTAAGGCATGGAACACTGCCGAGCCATCTAACCATGTTGTCCCATGTGCTTTCATGATGAAGGTTGCTAAATAAATAAAGGCAAATTGCAATTGAACGATACGTAAGGGGAAAGCAAATGCAGTATGGGCTAAAGTGGGGTTACGTAAACGGTCAAGTGCATATGCTCGCCCTAGTGGTAGGAACATCATCCAAAAGCACATCACACGAATAGCTGTATCTGCACCATTCAAATAATAGGTGTTTCGTTCATGAAGCGATAAAATTATAATCCAGTTGAAAATCGTCATCAAGCGGGTTTGATACCCACACAATAACGCCACTAAGACGACAATCCAGACCAGCAAAAACAATGTTACTTGCCAATCTACGCCGAAGTAATCCATCAATGACCACCGCCACTGACGGTATAAATCTGACATCAGGTGACGAGGGGCAATCCCTGAGTCGCTATAAAACATCTCACCTAATAAGAGGTGGTAGATAGCTGTTTTGAGGAGAAGCAAGGAAAATAAGATACGAAAAATACCCAGCGGGCGGGCATCCACTTGTCCAAACCAATAATCCCAACTCAATATATCGTATGCAGGATTCACCCATTTTGACCACATCTTACAATCCAAAACTCAGATTATTTGTGTTTAACATAGCATCATCAATTTAATTTTTAAGGTTTTCGGCTGACAAGGATGTCAGCCCTACAATACATCACATAAGAGTTGTAG
>CAYGTY010000207.1:6293-10776 GCA_964352825.1 uncultured Anaerolineaceae bacterium | reverse complement strand
TGCTCTATATCCAATCATCATAAACATAGAAGATAGCAGACATCCAATAATTAATACTTTGATAACTTTATCGAGTGCGATACGCTGATAACCCCAATATAGTATAGGCATCCACAAAAAAGATAGCCCAATATAGACAAATGGAGTCCACTGAAAGAGCGGTGGGGCAAGCCATATCATCGGATAGAAAGTCGCTATGATTGTTCCAATGATGAAAGCTAGTAAGATTAGCTTGAGCTTGAATCGTGTGCGAGGTTGATGTTTACGTTTGGTTTTTGTTGTCATAGCTCAGCAAGGATTATTGCTTATATGCTGTATGTACACAGTGTTTCTCAATAATCCTTGATTTCTCAAGTAATTGATCGAAATAAATTGAAATTTTGTAGGGTTGATGCCATGTCATCAACTGTTTGTGGGCGCAGACATGGCAACGCCCCCACATTCAAAAACATATGACGACTTACTTTCCCTTAATCGCCTTTTTGAATCGTGAAAATGGTATTGCCTGATGCAACATATAAAATATTCTGGGTTGGGTAGGCAACGATATTGGATAATAACGCTAGCTTATCTTGTTCAAACACTTGATAGCTATCAATGTAAGTCCCTGCCAGTGTCGTCTCAAAGATGGTGCGGGATGGACGACTGATGATAAAGAAGGCGGGGTCGATTGGACTATCATTGAGATAGAAACCCTGTGTGGTCACGACATTGAGTTCTCGCCCATCATTAAAGCCACTAAAGGCAAATGGATTTTCATCACCGCCGACATATGTTTTCATGACTCCATCGTCATACATCACATAAATTGTCCCTGAGAGGCTGATTGTAAAGTCAACGACATTACGCAAATTCGGGCGTGATTCCCCTGCAAAATACTCACGTGGCGCACTGGCATATGTACCGCCTGATGGATCATAGCGCCAGATTTGCCCACCTTCACTATCCAATACATAAAGGCGACCACTCCAAATCGTGAGCTTGATTGGATTTTGCCATTGTTCAACCGCAAGAATTCGTTGAGCATTACAATCCATGATGAAACGTGGTGAACAGCGTACCAAGACACCAGTGGCATCAATGAGGGCGACTTCTCCTGTTTGGTCATCAAAGGCGATGTCTATAATATTCCCAATGGTTAAGCCATCAACCGTTGCACCCCGACGCATATTGGGTATCGGCTCTTGTAAGACAGTACCATTCCCTTCGCCATTAATCTTGAGGCGATAGACAAGATCATTCGTGCCGTCCAACACATACAGGTCTAAACCTTGTAAGCGCATACGGGTGATACTGGCATTTTCAAATGAAGCCAATGGTGTGGCTGGGCGACGTTTAATATTATTCATCGCGTCCATCACATCTTGGGCTGCATTTCGCATCGCTTGTACAGTCTCATCACCAGCGCGTAGTTGCTCACATTCATCAACAATCAGTAAAGTCGCATTCCAAGCCGCCATTACACCTTGTCGGTCACTACTGTCAATCGAGCGCGCGAGGTCAACGGTCTGTAGGAGTTCATTAAGGCATTGTTCAAAGTCTGTTTCCCCAATATCGGATGCCCATGACACAACCACTATGGCGACGATAATAATCGGGATAACCAAGACCGCGATTGTAATTGTTCCTGACGAAAAACGTCGTGAATTGTCGGGGTCTGGTGGAGGGAGAAAGCGTTCAAATAATTTACGAACAATATTCAAGCCCTTTGCCGATTGTCCAGCAGATTTCCCAATCTGTCGTTTGGCGATTTCGTCTATTCCGCGATTGCGCTTTCGGCGACGTTCTTTTTGAATTTCTTCTTCTATCTGGGCACGTGCCTCACCCATCTTGGTATTCACCTCAATAGATGATTCCCCAGGCGCGGCAAGCACATTTCCTTCTTCTTCTGGTGGTACAAGCTCGACAACCATGAGTTGCGCCTGCACATTAATTGTTGTGCGTAAGTCATCAAGGACTTGTTCGATACTACTTGCTGCGAGTGTATTGGTGAGTTTGTCCGTTGGAATTTCTGCAATATTGACATCTGCCAGTAAAAGCCGTGTGCCTGAATTAACAGCATATCGCGCCATCTTCACTTCAGGGACAGGTTGTACACCAAGTGGTGCGCTAAATAATGTCTCATCATGATTAAGGTCTTCAGGGAAGGTGAGGGTAAGACCATTGGTTTGCAAGATAGATAAGGCTGAGCCAACACGTCCAATCGTCATGTCTTCATCATGCAAGATGGCGACAATGATACTGGCTTCGTATTGTTGTTGACCGCCTTGATTATGCTCGTATAGATTACGATTGATAATCTGAAACATGGTACGTAAAGCTGAGGTTACACTACCACTGACATTAAAATAACGTTCCGCTGCCAGTTTTGCCATCTGCTCATAAAATGAGGTGGGTGCAATATTGCCTGAGGGTAATATCAGTGCAAAGAAAGTATCTCCCTCCCGTCCGCGTGCTGCAGATCGAGGAGCGACTTCAACCAGAGACCCCGGTGGATTGATGTTGATTGTTCGCCCACCTAATATATAAAGATGTCCTACCAATGCTTCTAAATCAAATGCCATGCCACACCATTACTGCTGAGTTTATCCAATTTAATTACTTAGATTGTACAACAAGACAAGAGTCGTGCGACAGAGCATTTTGCTTAGCTTGCAAGTGGTTTGTTTATCGATGCTGTAATTCTATCAATATCTGTGGGTAGTATCGGCTTGAGATGGAACTCTGCTGAGTGAAATAATTTTTCATAAGCCTTAAATTCGTGATTTGAGCTAACCATGACGAGATGTGTGTTTTGAAAACGCTCATTGTCAACAAGATATTCTAATACCTCAACCCCATTTACATAGGGCAATAGCATATCCAAAATGATGAGTGACGGTGCGTGAGTTTTTAATATCTCAAGGGCTTCACGCCCATCATATGCCGAAAGTGTTTCATAACCTTGCTTGGCTAACATTCGTTTATAGATGACTTGCAAGGGTTGGTCATCTTCTACAATTAAGGCTAACTTTGCCTGTGGTGTCATATTTGATTCCAATAGATTAGATCATGTTATTGATTACAGTATAACGCTAAAGTATAAATTTAGGATTGATGTAAATGGCATTTTTACCCTTTTTTAATAATTTGACTGATTATACATATCTATATTTTTGACATGCTAAATTATAAAATGAAGGTGCATTAACTATACAATCAACAAGGAAAATCGCATGATAAAGGTTTTACATCGTAGTTTCTTTTTATTCATTATATTACTTGTTGCTGTCGCCTGTCGGCAAGAGGCTGGTGTATCGGCAGAGAATGTGAATCTGGATGTCACTGTCACTGATTCTTTAGTCGGCGAAACCACTTTGATCGTTACGGTTACCGATGATGACGGTAACATAATTGAAAACCCTGGGACATTGAGCGTGCGTGGTGATATGGATCATGCAGGCATGACACCTGTTATTCGGGATGCTAGTGAGTCAAATAATGGTGTGTTTTCAGTTCCTTTTGAATGGACAATGGGCGGTGCATGGACAGTCGAAGTGACACTGACCTTAGATAATGAAGAAGTTGTTACAGAAACCTATGATTATGAAATCCTGACCGAAGCGAGTGAGGATACTGATATGGGTGATATGGATATGTCAGAAGATGATGACTCTGATATGGACGAGATGGCAATGTCAGCCGAAGCAACAGAAGAATCCGAAATGGATCATAGCGAGATGGATATGTCAGAAGATGACGATGACTCCGATATGGATCACAGCAGTATGTCCAGTGGTGAGACAAGTGCTGTATATATGAGCATCACCAATAATGGGGATAGTGATATGACCATTGCAGGTGTTCAAACTGAGGTTGCAGAGATTGCAGAGTTGCACGAAACAGTGATAGAGAATGATATCGCGCGTATGGATGCCGTTGAAGCCTTGGTGATTCCAGCAGGTGAAACGGTTGAATTACGTCCAGCAGGTAAACATATTATGCTCATGAAATTGACCGAAGATATTATTGTCGCTGACGTAATTGAAATTGAACTCTTACTAGAATCGGGTGAATCGGTTGCTGTATCAGTAGTGGTACAAGATATGCTGATGGATGAGCTTGAAGCGGGATTTGAGTTCGGCGACTTGACTATCTCGAATGTCTGGGCGCGTCCTGCAAGCTCTGGTATGGCTGATATGGATATGTCAGAAGATGACGAAATGCATATGCCAATGGAAGCGACAGAAGAAGCAGGTATGGGCATGTCAGAAGACAATGGAGAGTCTACACTGAGTGATATGTCTTCTCCATCTTTGTGGAAAAGCCTCGTTACAACTACTGCTTTAATCGGCTCCGATACGATGGATCATAATGAAATGGATATGCCAGCAGAAGCGACAGAAGAAGCAGGTATAGACATGTCAGAAGACGATGGAGAGTCTACAATGAGTGATATGTCTTCTCCATCTTTGTGGAAAAGCCTTGTCGCAACAACAGATTT
>CAYGTY010000207.1:0-6193 GCA_964352825.1 uncultured Anaerolineaceae bacterium | reverse complement strand
TGAGTGATATGTCTTCTCCATCTTTGTGGAAAAGCCTTGTCGCAACAACAGATTTAATGGGTTCTGATAGCTAGTACAGCTAATCTTGAAGACGAGAAGGGCAGCTGTTGTAAAAATAGCCTGCTCTTCTCTATCACTTATATTGCACCACTTTTCCTGGCTTACTCTGCGTTTTGGCAGTTTCCTTTTTCAGTGTTTGCTATAATTGCTGATAATCTGAAATATGCCTGATTTGGTTAAACATCTTGACATTGGTCAATGGCTATCGTAAAATATCGAACGTTGCCAATTGAAGGAAACAGCCTCTTGAAGTTTGCTATTTTGCTGTGATATAATCTTCAAGCTATGCCACCATAGCTCAATTGGCAGAGCACCTGTTTTGTAAACAGGGGGTTCTGGGTTCAAATCCCAGTGGTGGCTCTGGTTTAAAAACCAAATATTGTGGGTCGGTGCCCGAGTGGCTAATGGGGACGGACTGTAAATCCGTTAGCGAGAGCTTACGCTGGTTCGAATCCAGCTCGGCCCACTTTTACGCCTCCGTAGCTCAGGGGTAGAGCGCTCCCTTGGTAAGGGCGAGGTCATGAGTTCAAATCTCATCGGAGGCTCTAGAACTAAGAGCTAATCGGACAATTCGTAAGAATCCCATAATGTCTGATCGTAAAGGTATAAAGGTAAACTGATGGCGAAAAAAGGTCAACGTATCGTGGTTAAAATGCGTAGCACTGAAAGTGGACATATGTATATTACTCAAAAGAGTCGCCGTAACACACAAGGTCGTCTCGAATTGCGTAAATATGACCCACTAGTACGTAAACACGTAATCTATCGCGAAACCAAGTAACTCCGCTTTACGTATAGTGAAGTACGTTACTTCATTGGGCGTGAAGCAAAGTATAGGGGTATAGCTCAGTTGGCAGAGCGACGGTCTCCAAAACCGTAGGTCGGGAGTTCGAGCCTCTCTGCCCCTGTCGATAACCTGTAAACACCGTCCTCTGAGGCGGTGTTTGTATATTAGGGAATATTCATTCCGGTAAATTGGGTCAAGGAGTAAAGTATGGCGGCAGAACAAACTGTTGAAGAACAAGAACAAAACATAACAGAGAAAAAGGGACGAGCAACCCCCGGTCGCCGCGGTCGTCGCAAAGTTAAGGGTGGTAAACCTGTTGAAGAACAAGGGAATGCGATAACCCGCCCATTTTTTGCGGTCTTTGATTATTTTAATAATGTGCGCGCCGAGATGAATAAAGTATCTTGGCCCAACCGCGAAGATACTCGTCGCTTGACTATTTTATGTATCAATGTGACGATTGCATCTGCCTTATTTTTAGGTGGGTTAAGTGTCATTTTGACACAATATATGGAGTTAGGGCTTACTCCTGGTAATGCTTGGTTGCTGATTTTGGCAATCCTCGTAATGGTAGCAGGTGCGGCATACGCGATGCGTCGTGGGTCTTTGTAAGTTAGTCGATAGACGCTTCATAATTTCTGATAAGTAAGTAGAAATGAATATCATGAGCGACGAAACGAAAAATGATGAACAACTGACCGATTATGATCCTGAACCCGTTTACATTGATGATGATGACGACGATGAAATTGAGGGCTTGAATATTGTCCTTGATGATGGGACTGGCAGTAAAGACGATGGTATTGAGAAACTTTGGTTTTTCATCCATTGTTATTCGGGTTATGAAAAGAAAGTCGAACATGCTCTTCGTCAACGGATTGAAAGTATGGGGATGCAAGACCAAATCTATGATGTCATCATCCCAACCGAAGACGAAATCGAAGTCAAAGATGGCAAGCGTAAAACCGTCGAAAAACGGGTTTTTCCCGGTTATGTGATGGTACAGATGCAACTTAATGAAGATTCATGGTATGTAGTCCGTAATACCCCTGGGGTAACAGGCTTTGTTGGTATGGGTAATGACCCCACGCCTTTGCGCCCAGAAGAAGTAAAACGTATTATGGATCGTATGGACTCTGAAGATAAAGTTGTCAAAGTGGATTATAAAATCGATGAGCGAGTTCGCATTGTCGGTGGACCATTTAATGACTTCCCCGGTACAGTGGCTGCGATTGATTCTGACCGTGAAAAAGTACGCGTTATGGTGGACTTCTTCGGTCGCGAAACAGCAGTTGTATTGAGCTTTATGGAAGTTGAACGTCTATAACTGCACGATGTAACTATAGGCGCAACAAACAATAAATTATAACATCCTGTAGGGGCGAGACATGTCTCGCCCTTACGAATGTAAATCAAAAAAGTATGTGAGTGAGGAAACCACATGGCAAAAAAAGTCAAAGCAATTGTCAAATTGCAGATTCCAGCAGGTAAAGCCAACCCTGCACCACCGATTGGTCCAGCATTGGCTCAACACGGTATTAACTTGATGCAATTCTGTAAAGAATATAACGCGCGTACATCCAGCCGTATGGGTGAGATTGTGCCTGCGGAAATTACCGTCTTCCAAGATGGGTCTTTCAAATTTGCACTCAAAAGCCCACCAACCTCTTTCTTAATTAAGAAAGCAGCAGGCATATCCAAAGCAGCATCCAATCCAGCGACAGAAACTGTTGCAACATTGAGTCTTGCCCAAGTGCGTGAAATTGCACAGGTCAAAATGGAAGATATGAATGCGATTGATATGGAAGGTGCCATGCGCCAAATCGCTGGTACAGCCCGTCAAATGGGCATTAAAGTTGCTGATAAATAAGCAATTTAACAACTCTAACAACACATTTACATAGCAACTGTGGGAGGACATTCCCGTCCGCTTACCACAAGGAGAAACACTCATGGGAAAACGTTATACTGATGCAATTAAAAACTTTGACCGCCAGCAAGAATACCCTCTGGAAGAAGCTGTCGCACTCGTCAAGAAAAATGCGACTGCTAAGTTTGATGAAACCGTCGAACTCCACTTTCGTTTAGGGATTGACCCTCGTCATAGTGACCAACAAATCCGTACCACTGTTATGCTTCCAAACGGAACAGGGAGTACAGTTCGTGTTTTGGCATTTGTAGAAGAAACAGATGAAAGCACAGCACTAGAAGCAGGCGCAGATGTGATTGGTAATGATGAAGTTATTGCAAAGATCCGCGAAGAAAACTGGCTTGAGTTTGATGTCACAATTGCGACACCCACTATGATGCGTAAGATTGGTCCAATCGCTCGTACACTGGGTCCTCGTGGTTTGATGCCTAGCCCGAAAGCTGGAACAGTTGTCCCTGCTGAAGACCTTGCTCGCGTGATTGGTGAGTTAAAAGCAGGTCGTGTTGAATTCCGTAACGATAAAACAGGGAATTTGCATATTCCAGTGGGTAAAGCGAGCTTCTCACAAGAAGGCTTGTTGGCAAATGTGAACGCAGTCATCGAAGCTGTGCAAGCACAAAAACCTGATTCGGTTAAAGGGATTTACATCCGCCGTGTGGTTGTTACCTCTGCAATGGGACCAGGTGTCAAAATCGAAGGCATCTACTAGACCTTCCTCACATCACAATAAAAAAGAAGCACATCCAAATGGGTGTGCTTTTTCATTTAAACTTGATGTATTAGCTATTTCTTCAAGCGGTCAAAATATTGCTTGCGGAACTTCGCGACTTTAGGTGCAACAACAACTGCACAATACCCTTGAGTTGGATTATTGGCGAAGTAGTGCTGGTGATAATCCTCAGCAACCCAGAATTTACTGGCTTCAGTAACTTCGGTCACGATTTTGTTGGGGTATAAACCTTCACTATCCAAACGTTTGATGGTTTCTTCAGCGATGCGTTTTTGCTCATCACTGTGATACCAAATGCCTGAACGATACTGCGGACCGACATCATTTCCTTGACGATTTAAGGTTGTGGGGTCGTGGACGGTGAAGAATATATTCAGGATGTCTTGAAAACTAACGACATCGGTGTCAAAAGTGACATTGACGATTTCGGCATGACCAGTGGTTTTATTACAGACTTGTTCATAGCTTGGGTTATCGACATGTCCACCCATGTAACCTGATATGGCAGATTCGACACCTTGTAATTGATTATAAACCGCTTCTACACACCAGAAGCATCCACCACCTAATGTTGCAACTTCTTTACTCATGGCAATCTATTCCTTTAATTCATCTCGTTACTTCTTATAGTATGGACGATGATTATTGCAGATTTCCTACGTCAGCATAAATATTGCATCAGAAAAATCATAAATCAATATCGTCACCATTCCCTGATTGATACTGTTCAAGGATTTTCTGCGCGATGATATCGGGTGACTTAATGTCTGTTGGTTTCTTGAAGCTGACTTGCTCCCAGAATGGGGTATCGACTGCCCCAGGGCGGACAATTGAAAACTTCATTTTACGATTTTCTTTGCGTAACATCGTGACCAATTCATCCAAGCCTGCTTTAGCCACAGCATATGCGCCCATCTTCGGCAAACGAATGTGATCGATATACGCGCCTATGAAAACCAGATGACCACCTTTTTCCATCAGATGTAAGCTATCGGTCGCACATAAAAATGCACCATTGAGATTACTATTCATTGTTGCCATCCACCCCTCATACCCCATGTTATCGAGTTTGTCATAAGTGAGGTTTCCAGCAAAATAAACCATGAGGTCAATCGGGGCATCGGATTGTTGTGAAACTAATAAACAGGCTTGAGCAATGCTATCAGGGGAGTTTGCGTCGAATTCGTAAGTATATGTTGCGGAGTCTGGGATTTTGGATGTATCCCTTGCAACTGCGTGAATGTCCCAGCCATTTTGATTGAGTAAATTGACAAGGGCTTGACCCATTCCGCTGGATGCGCCCCAGATAAGTGCATTTGGCATATTGTGTTCTCCTGATGTGTTGTACAGATGATGAGGATAGTTTAGTGGCACTATCTAAGCCATCGCTTAAGCTCACATCAGGTGTTGATAACAAATTTGAGAATCAGTGGATAGAAGATCGCTAGGGATAGGTTTGAAAGCCCATCCCTAACTATGAAAATGTTTTTAAAGGTCTTGTGCTGATGTAATTGAACGGGTGAGTTGTCCCCATTCTTCGAGTGTTAATGTCTCGGCACGGCGTTGTGGGTCAATATCGGCGGCGGTGATTAAATCACGTGCAACTTTTGACTTGATTTGGAGTCCACCTGATATTGAGTTTTTGAGTTGTTTACGCTTCATACTAAAGCCTGCTTTGACCACCCGAAAGAATGCTTTTGCTGATGGCACATCAACAGGGTGTTCTGGGTGTGTTTCTATTCGCATGACAGCACTATGGATATTAGGGCGCGGCCAAAAGACAGCAGGACTGAGTTTGCTGACAATGCTTGGTTTACCATAAAATTGAACAGCAACCGTCAGTAAGCTCATATTATCGGGTTGTTGCATAATCCGTTCCGCCACTTCATATTGCATGGTCATCACCATACGTTTTGGGCGACGGTCTGGCTCTAGGAAGTGCCATATAATCGCGCTACTGATGTAGTAGGGGACGTTGGCAACAACAACAAAATCTTGATTGCCGACTAAGCTTGGTATATCTGTTTTGAGGATGTCCTTAAATACAAAATAGACATTGGGTGTATCGTTAAAGCGTTCTTCTAATATCGGTTGCAGACGTTCATCTAATTCAATTGAAAAGACGTGTCGTGCTTTCTCTGATAATTTCTCGGTTAATGCACCTGTCCCCGGACCGACTTCAACAACGGTATCACCTTCTGTAATATCAGCCGATGCCACGATTTTATCGAGGGCGTTGGGGTCGTGCATGAAGTTTTGTCCAAGACTTTTCTTGGGATAGATTTCATAATTATCGAGTAATGCTTTTGGGCTAGTTGACATGCGGTTTGACCTCCTGTGGCATGATAACGAGGGGTGTATAGTTGACCATATTTCACTGCTTTTGAGTAGGGTAAGCCTATTATTAACAAGAACAATTTTGCGAATCCTCCGGTCTGGCATACAATACAAAGTGTATTGATTGTCTTGGAGTGTGATATGCACGATATTTTCATCAGCTATTCCAGCGCGAACCGTGATTTTGCTTTGCAGGTCGTTGACCGACTGGAGCAATTTTATAGTGTCTGGATTGACCGTGATGGGATTGAAGGCGGGATGCAGTGGGAGAATACACTCAAGCAAGCGATTACCGATTGTACTGTGTTTATCATCATTATTTCGCCTGAATCGAATGCCTCTGAATGGG
>CAYGTY010000206.1:9269-10780 GCA_964352825.1 uncultured Anaerolineaceae bacterium | reverse complement strand
GCTGCAATAGAGTCGCGAAATGCGACATCTAAATCGCCACCTCGTTGTAGCTTATTTGCTAATTCCAGCATCACGAAGCCATGCGTTAATGCCAGATAACCACGAAACGCTGTTAACGAATCGTCGTCACCGCTGATCTTCGCCATAATCGCTTGATACGGTAACACAGCTTGAACTTGCTCATCATGATCGGGTTGCAATTCTACAATTGTATTTGTGAAGGCGAGTCCATAACAGATCGGGTTCGCATGAGCAAAGCTACGATACGCGAGCGCAACTGCGATGAGTTGTGCTAATGGCGTGTCAGTTTCATCCACCACTAGCCCGAGAGTCGCACTCAACTCTTTGAGCGTATCATCAATGACCACACGTAGTAAATCTGCACGGTTTTTGATATAGCGATACAGTGAGGGCGTTTTCACCCCAAGTTCTTTCGAGAGTTTATTGAGTGATAGGGAATCGACTCCATCAAGTTCAATCATCGGACGCGCAAGGGCAATGATACTCTCTAGTGTGATTTGAGTTGGATATGGCATCAGGCGTTGTAATCCTTTATGCTTTCGGGAATTTCTGCTCTGCTGCACGAATAGCAGAATCCATTAAGGATAAGGGATTTTCAATCACCTTGCCATGTCCAACAGCGAGGCGTGACGGTTCAAGCGCGCGTAATTTTTTCGCAGTGGCAAGGGCTGTTGGTTTGTGCCATGTAGCCATTGCTGGGAATGGGAATAGCAATTTAAATTCACCACTAACGGTAGTTCCTGCTTGCGTGACGTAAGCATCTCCTGCAATTAAGGTGTTATCACGGGTATCCATCAGCGCGATATGTCCAGGTGTATGCCCCGGTGCAGCAATCACACGCAATGACCCAACCCTATCACCATCGTTCACATGATGAGTCGCTGGTGTTTCACCTGTGACGTACTGTCCGCTTAATTTACTCTGCGGTTCACCTGCATCGAGCGTCATATCCCCTTGATAGAGTCTTTGGCTACGTGGCGACATATAAACCTCAACACCCGATAACTGACCGCGCAACGCTTCGAGATCGGCGGCATGATCGCTGTGAGCATGAGTGATGATGATGCGTTTAATCGGACTACCGATTTCGCTTGCAGCAGTCAAAATTGCGCTGGTGCTACCCGACCAATTGGTGTCAATCAATGTCAGACCGTCATCTTCACGAATAAAGTAATTATTGAACGCAATGAGTCGCGTCAATTGATAGAGATTGCCATACTGTGTTAGTGCCATAATTCCCCTCAAGACTAATACTATTAACCATTTAAACTAACTATATTAGTCTTTGATGATATTGTCAAGTTCGGGAATGAATACGACCTCGAAATAATTGATCAGATATACGATTGGGTGAGCTTGGAGATTGGTCAACAATTACGGCGTGGGGGTGATTTAAATGCACATTTTGAGCAAAGCTTTCGTGCTTTTCTTGCAGGTTGGCAAAATCAATAACCTTCAGTAAAAATTGAATTTTGTTCGGCGGTCGGAAT
>CAYGTY010000206.1:0-9169 GCA_964352825.1 uncultured Anaerolineaceae bacterium | reverse complement strand
GGTAAGGGGTCTTGTGTTATCCATGCTTGAATCATCTCTGTGAAGATACTTGGGAATTCACCATTCCAACCATGATGTGCTTCATCAACGATATAGGCTTCACCATTCGGGATACGCTGATAGGCTTGCAAGCTATCTTTGACCATATTATTTTCATGTTCACCTGCTACCCCTAACACACGATGGGGAACATCATGAAGTGATTCAGGCATCCGATAATTCATCAGTTCATCATAGACACGCCGTAACATGATGAGTGATGTCCGTTTACTATCACGGTGATACATCGGGATAACATCTTCGGGTAGGTTCATCATCTTGATATTGAATTTAATCATCATATCCCACTTTACAAGCGGTATCATTGCGGTGAGTAATGGACGGTATAACCACTGTTTATCAAAAGGTTGTGTTGTCACACCACTGATAATTGCAGATTGCACAAGATCTGGATGTTGAGCCAGCAGATTCAAAGTTACATACCCACCCAATGATAAGCCGACAACATGGGCTTGACCCTCAGGAGCGTGAGTTTCGATGATACTTGCAATTTGGTCGGCGGTTTCTTGGAAGGATACCCATTCACTCGTATGGCTCTCTCCATTTCCGGGTAAATCAACTGTAATGCAATAATAGGACGCTTTGAGCATTTCAACTTGTTCGTTCCACATCCAACTACTCACGCCTGCGCCATGCAAAAATACAATTGCTGGGTGGGATGAATCACCATAGGTTTCTACACTAAGCTCTGACTGTATTGTTTTTGAAGGTGTTGCTACTGTCATTTTGGTGTCTCTCTTTCATCTGGAATCACGATTGATGCTAAGTTAAATCGTTGGCGGTCGGGGCTTGCTGGTAAACTAATATACTGCGAGACAAGTTGCATCATCGCTTGTTGGAATTCTATACGTTCTTCGGGGCTGAGGTAAATAACAGCACGGTTATAACTCATGCCATCTTCGACCATGTTATCAAGGTCTGCATGATTCACATATCGAGCAAAGGTCTCAACCAAGCTGGCGACAAAGGTATTAAAATAGAAGATGTGTTCCTCTGGTGTCACGCCTTGTAGGTCTTCTGGTGATAGCCGATGCGCCCCTTTTGTTAGGCGATACGTCCGTTCAATTGCACCGTTCACAGGGGTTTCTTCGATCACTTCGATAATGCCACCATCCTGCAACATCTTCATATGGCGATAGAGTGTGGCTTGTGGCACATCAGGTAATGCCGTCCCCAATTGGGCTGTCGTATATTGTTGATTGATAAGCTCCGTCATAATACGGATACGAATCGGATGTAATAGTAAATCTGCTTTATTGTGTGACATTGCACCTATTCTCAAATTTGATAATGGATATACATATACTATTATCATTTATGAGAAAGGTCAAGATAGAGTTATAAAATTAAATATTTAAATTGGGCGGACTTCAACATCTTCACAACCGATGCGACCTGCTTCAGCGATTAAAGCAATGCCACCCCCTGTAAATAGATGCTGATGATCATTGGCTTCTACAATCAATAGTCCACCGATATAACCTGACAGTGTATTGCCTTCAACTTTAAGGGATAGCTTATAGGTTTTACCCCATTCCCAGCCGCCATCCGATTCGGCAAGTACCCTATCTTTACCGTTTAGTGTTGCAATCAATTGTGTTTTCTCTTGGCTGACCAACAAAGCATAATAGCGACGCATTCCTTGTACACGGACACCGAGACCCCCTGCCTCACACATATGAGGAGTCATCGTGGCGGAGACCTGATAATCTATCCAATCGCGCGTTCCCTGCATAAATAAACCACGCCCCACATTTTGAATCAGGCGATAGGTTTCCGATGAAAAGTCCAACTGGGTTGGGCGGTCATGTGGGTCTAAGCCATTGACCCATGCCTTCTTCCACATCATGATGGCTTTGTTGCGGTCAACAATTCCAGTATCCTTTTTCACAGGACGATTCAGCGAAATATCAGGCGAACCACCCCAAGTCAGATAATCCAAATAGACTGTTCCACTCGCCCCATCTGCATTTGAAATTTGAATACCGACCTGTGCAATTGGGTTGCTATGTGTATTGGGGACACGCCATTCAATCGTTTGAGCATCTCCAGCTTTCAGTGTATAGGCATCACTCGTGATGAGATTGAGTTCTTCAGCTTCATTATAATGTTTGATGTAAAGAGCTAGGGTTATTGGTGTGGTGTTATCTTCATTAGTGACAACACGGGCTTTAATGATTTGTCCTGAATATAGGGTGGGGCTTGCCAAGAGACGATAACCAGGCTTATCAAAATAATGCGATACCTCAGCCGAGGGTATAAATGTCGGAGTTTCGACACGTACGACTTGTCCCTTAGAGAGTTTTTTATAGGTGAGCGCCAATACTCGATTTCCACTGTCACTATATCCAATGACATTATGAATAGATAGATTATCGCGTGTTTCATCAGGGTCTTCATTCATGAAACCTTGCACAGACCCTGATAATTCAAAGTGGAATTTTGCCCCATTCTTGGGTGCAATCGGTTCAAGTTCTTGTAGAGCGCGTCCAGTATTCACAAGATGTATTGTTTCCGTCACCGCATCTGTAATCGCACGACCTCCATCCGCTGTCGGTAAATACAATCGGTCTGCAATCGGTCCACGCCAATCAACCTCCGTTGCCAATCCAGCCAATCCATTTTTTATACCCATCAAACAGCCGATGTTACCTGCATTACAATCGGTGTCCCAGCCTGATGTATTGACAATCATCTGCGAGCGTTGGAAATCATCATTCCCATAGAGCAAGGACAACATCATCAATCCATGATTGGGGACAATATGACAATTCCCACCATAACTATCATAGCCATATTGCTTTGCCAATAGCTCACGACTGTCACGCCAATCTTTTATCTCGACATGCCAATCACGAATATCACTAATCATTCGATAAATAACAGAATCTTTCGGAATAAAAGATACGCCTATATCAAGAAGTGTATTGAGGTCAGATTCAACAAACGCCTGAGACTCCATTGCGGCAAGCACCTGTGCGCCATAGATTGCTTCTCCATCATGGCTGACACTGCCAGCACGACGGGCAAAATCAACAGCTAATTCTGGGTCACCGGGGGCAATCATCGCCCAGCTATCAATGAAAATTTGTGCGCCAATTTGCTCAGCCACAACATTCCCATTAAGTTCAATCGACCCACTATGAGGGGCTTCGATGCCGCCTTTCAAACGCAGATAAGCGGTGTGTTCGGTAGAATTACCCATGCCACCCCACCATAAAATCGTCTGTTCTTCGATGAGATAATTCATCCATGTATGCCCGATTTGTGCTGGCGTTAGGCTCAGGTCATAGCCATAATCTTGCATCGCACGGACAAAAGTAAACGTCCCTGTAATATCATCGTCCGTGACAATAAGCGGTGCATCAAATTTTTCATGCACGTAGTCATTGATTTCGCCAAGGTGTTCCATGATGGCTTCATATGACCATCCCTCAAAGGGTCGTCCTAGATAAACCCCTATCAGTTTGCCTAATACACCTGCATAGACCCGTTCTAAATAATCAGTAGGGAGTGCCATGAGTTAATCTCTCCTCGGTCAATCAATGAATGAATGCTTGAAGTATATCCAATTTCTATAGATGTTAGGTATTATTCAGTAATAACCGGTTGAAGAATAATGCTCTACATTTTTTACTGGTGATGAATATATCTTATATTCGCTAGTAATAATGAATCATTGAGGATATAGGATGCCATCGACAGTCATCAAAAAAATCGAGACTCATGATAAATGCTATCCATTCGAAAGTGGGGCGGGGCTATTCTCGGGAGCGGGATTTCAAATATTGATGAGCATCCTCTAAGGTCGGTATCAACTTTACCTGTTGCATACGGTCTGGCGTAATTTTCTCCATGATATTAAACATCATCTCAGGAAATTTTCCTGCACCCACAACGATCATAACACCCGATTTTGGATGCTGGTTTTTACTGACGCGTTGCATATTCGATAAGATATTTGAGGGTAGAAATCCGCTATTCTGCATATCAACAATGTAATCAACGGAATCATATGATGATGTGTCTAACATCTCATGAACAACTTCCATTGCTTCATAATAATCTGTCCATGTCCATTCCCCTTCAATGATGAGGCAAATGATATTTGTTTCAGTTTTATTCCATTTTACTTCGATGCCCATATCAAGGACTCCTTACTTGCGTCTATCAGCATGATATAAGTATATTCCATTAATAATATTGATAAGATTAAGACTTAAATATGAGTATAAAATATACCTATTTCAAACTATTCAGCCAAGTTAATCATCTGCGATAATCGATAGAATATCTCAAATCCGAGTCCGTTTTTTTACTGATGATGAATATATGTTATATTCTCCAGCAAGAATGAATCATTGAGGATATAGGATGCCATCAACAGTTATTAGAAAAATCGAAACCCATGACAAACGCTATGAATTAGAAAGTGGTGAAGGTGCGGATAGTGTTCATTCTAATCCACAATATTCATATGCTGTAACGAAGCTCATCACAGATAGCAATATAGCAGGAATGGGATTGGCGTTTACCTTAGGCGGTGGCAACAATCTCGTTTGTCAGGCGATTGATACACTCAGCACCATCTTAATCGGACGCGAGATAGAATCTTTGATGGCAGAATTTGGTCAGGTTTATGCTCAGATGTTGGATCACCCACAATTGCGCTGGTTAGGGCCGCATAAAGGCGTGGTACATCTTGCTTTATCTTCCATCGTGAATGCTTGCTTTGATTTATGGGCAAAGTCGCGCGGTGTGCCACTCTGGAAGCTCTTGATTGATTTATCACCACAAGAAATCTTAAACACACTCCATCTGCGTTATGTAGAAGATGTCATGACATCAGCCGAAGCTCTCGCCATTCTGGAAACAAATAAGGCGGCACAAGCCTCGCGTCTACCGATTTTAGATACAGGCTACCCTGGATATGACACATCAATCGGGTGGTTTCAATATAGTGATGACACCATCAAAAATAACATCATCAAATCAATGGATGAAGGCTTTGATGCTGTGAAGCTCAAGGTCGGGTCAGTCGATGGAGAACGGGATATTCGGCGTGCCAATCTAGTCCGCCAGACCGTAGGAGATAATGTGCGTGTTATGTTGGATGCCAATCAACAATGGACACTGCCACAAGCCATTCGCATTTGCCTTGAATTCCAACAAATGAACCCCTATTGGATTGAAGAACCTACCCATCCCGATGATGTTCTCGCTCATCAGACACTAGCTCGTGCCATCTCTCCTATGAAGTTGGCATTAGGTGAACATGTTCCCAATCAGGTAATTTTTAAGAATTATCTGCAAGCAGGAACAGCAGGATTTATTCAAGCCGATTGTGTACGCTTAGGTGGAATTAGTGAATTTATCACTGTCAGCTTGATGTCCCGTAAATTTGGTGTTCCTGTCGTCCCACATGTCGGTGATATGGGTCAAATTCATCAGCATCTTGTGCTATTTAATCACATCGCTATGGGTCATGAAGCGATCTTTTTGGAGTATATCCCACATTTACGGCAACACTTTAAACATCCTGCGATTGTTCAACATGGTGTCTATGAAACACCACAACAGGCAGGAAGTAGTAGTGATTTAAATGGCGTGTAATTTATCGACAAACTGAGAAAGAGGCGACTATGCAACGCTTTGGACAAGTCATCGGAATTAAACCTGAACATATCGAAGAATATGAACGGTTACATGCAGAAGTATGGCCCGATGTATTAAAAATGATTGAGGAATGCAACATCCGCAACTACTCTATTTATCGTCACAATGACCTTTTATTTGCTTATATGGAATATCATGGCGACGATTATGAAGCGGATATGGCAAAAATGGCGGCAGATGAAACCACTCAAAAATGGTGGGCAGTCTGTAACCCGATGCAAAGCCCTGTCGAAGACCGCAAAGATGGGGAATGGTGGAAGACGCTCGATGAGGTCTTTCATACTGATTAGCATATTAAACGCTATGTTGCCCCTGTAATTATGGGTATACTCAAACCTTAATAAATGTTCTTCCATTAAAGACATCAATGTGACTGAGGAGTCCTGTTTTGAAAGCTGCATATATTTTATTTACGGGGCTATTCAGTGTGAATATTGGACAGTCTATTTTAGGACCTGTACTTCCCCCTTTAATCCGCGAGCTAGGTTTAACGGAATTGCAAGGTGGCATCATTATGGGGTTATCTGCTGTAATGTGGGTCATCTTCAGCCCAATATGGGGACGACGAAGTGAGGTCTGGGGACGTAAACCTGTCTTTGTGATGGCATTGGTCGGTTATACATTAGGTGTTTTAATCTTTGGTATGGTCATGCAGATGGGGCTTGATGGTGTCTTTGCAAGCTCGATGATAGCATGGGTGTTTTTGGTCTTGGCGCGGATGGTTGTCGGAACATTATATTCTGGCTCAATCCCCTCATCACTTGCCTATATCGCCGATACAACCACAGGTCAAACACGGACAAACGCATTGGGTGTTGTTTCTGCCGCCAATAGCCTTGGTCGCATATTTGGTCCTGCTGTCGGTGGACTGGTCATTGGCATCGGACTGGTCGCACCGATTTTTCTGTCAGCGCTCTTACCCTTAGTTGGTGCAGGGCTTGTTTTGGTTATGTTACCTTCAGTCAAACCCAACATGAAAAAAGGACAAATCCCACTTCGCGTCAGCCCTTTTGACCCGCGCGTTTGGCGAATTTTGGCAGTTGGCTTATCAGTGACAACCATTATGTCGCTGGTTCATTTTTCAATCGCCTTTTTATTCCAAGATCGATTGTTGTTATCCACAACCGAAACTGCACAAGCTGTGAGCCTTGCGTTTGTTGGCTCGGGGTGTGCGGCATTATTTACACAGACTGTTCTCATCCGAAAATTTGAACTGTCTCCCTTGATGCTCATGCGGATTGGTCTACCGACATTATTACTCTCCGCCCTATTATTATTAATCGGCGAATCCTTCTTTGTCTTATCACTTGGGCTTTTTGTTCAGGGTTTCGGCTTAGGGTTTGCTTTCCCTGGGTATCGTAGTGCAATGTCATTTGCTGTCAATGATAATGAACAAGGGGCGGCGGCTGGTTTATTGAGTTCCATCGGCGGTACAGGGGGTATCATCGGACCAATTGTGGGAACAGGTCTATACGGCATACAACCGACTTACCCCTACATACTCGCAGTTATCATCCTGATGACAGGTATTGGTGTTTTAATGATGATGCCAAAGTTGAAACCGACTTTTAATTAACATTTCACGCATGTAAAAGCGAGTTAGACAAAATCATTTGAAAGGCGTATTCATGGATGGACTTTTTGACGACAATTATGAAAAACTCAAACATATTTCAACAGCAACCCTAACGACGCAATTACTGAAGCGTGGCTTTCGTAATACCTTTATTGCAGGCTTAACACCCCTACGCCCCGATTTACGAATGGTTGGACGTGCTTTTACATTGCGCTATGTTCCCATCCGCGAGGATTTAGATAAAGCGGTTGAATATGACAATAGCAATAATATTCAGCGATTGGCGGTGGAAGCCGTTGGTGAAGGTGATGTCTTAGTCATTGATGCCCGAAGCAATATCAATGCCGCCTCATTTGGTCATATTCTTGCAACGCGCATCTTGCAACGTGGAGCGCATGGTCTCGTTACAGATGGGGCATTACGCGATACGGTTGGGATTCAACAATTGGATTTACCTGTCTATACACGGATGCCACATGCCACAACCTCCGTCACAGTCCATCACCCTGCTGATATGAATGTTCCAATTGGTTGTGGAGAAGTTTATGTCCAACCTAGGGACATTGTCGTCGGTGATGCGGAAGGGGTTGTTGTCATGCCTGTATCAGTTGCTAATGAGGTTGCCCATGATGGATATGAACAAGAGATTTTAGAACAATTCTTACAAGAAAAAGTAGCCAATGGCAGTGGCATCAAAGGTGTCTATCCGCCCAATGAAAAAACACTAGCAGAATATCAAGTGTGGAAAGCACAGCAGACGGACTTATTATAAAATCAAGCACGACAAAGGCATTGAGTGTGTGCTAACAAATTACGAGAGACCTTATTCATACTTCCAGCCCACATGCTTGTTATTATCTCGCACCGATTTGTATTAGGATTGAGTAAAGGTCATCGACTTCATCTTGTATATCAGGTGTAAGATTGCCATCGAATAAATTGCTTGTTTCATAAGGGTCAGAAACAACATTATATAACTCGTCCGCACCACTTTCCGCATCAATCAGTTTGTAGGTCTCATTCCGTATGGTGACAACACGCCCGACAATTTCGGCTTGTTGCCCTCTACCACGTCGTTCAAGACTTTCAGAATATATCCAATCGCGCCCTTGTGCATCTGTATCACTCAAGAGAGGTAAAAAACTTTGTCCATCAATCTCGGCTGGTGAAGCAATGCCAAATAAATCGGAGATGGTGGGGAATAAATCCGCTAGATTAATTAACCTATCTGTGCGGACACCTTCAAGATTAACACCCGTCCCTGCAATAACCATTGGGACATGGATACCCCCTTCATATATCGACCCTTTAGCCTGCTGTCTTGAAAAAAGCTGAATAACTTGCGCCGCAGTACCATTATCTCCGACAAAGATGATGGTTGTATTTTCTAATTCATCAGCTGGAATCCCCGCCAAAAGCCGACCAATCTCATAATCGAGGTTTTCAATCATGGCAATATAGTAGGGAAAGGGATTATTGCTAATATCATCTTCCGTACCCGATAGGTTTTTCTGTGTATGTGTACCTTCTGGAGGGAGGTGGAAGGGGGTATGCGGTGCTGTATAGGCGACCCAAGCAAACCATGCACTATCCTGAGAATTTATCCAATCTAATGCGAGGTCAGTGAATGTTGATGTTATATACTCCGAACTCTGGAGGCGTGTCTCATCAACAACCATATCCCAATTATAATAATCTTGTGCAGTGCCACCATAAAGTCCTGCGTAGTCTTTAATTCCCATTTGGCTAGGAATATTAACTGCACCTCTCCGACCACCGCCACTTAAGTGCCATTTACCAATAATCGTACTCGCGATGTCACCATGACTACCCTCAGTCAAGTTTTGGTGCAATGTA
>CAYGTY010000205.1:0-10837 GCA_964352825.1 uncultured Anaerolineaceae bacterium | reverse complement strand
GATTATCACCGAAACAAGATAGCTATTTCTTCTCTATCTATCCGACAATCTGGGGTTGGGCAACATGGCGACGGGCATGGGCAAAATATGACATCGAGATGACAAGTTGGCAAAAGGGCGATGCACAGCCAATGATTGCAAAATATATTCGGACGAAAAAACATTTTGAGCATCTAAGTAACACATTAGATATTACACTTCAAGGCAAAATGAATTCTTGGGCATATCGTTGGGTATATACTTGCCTATTAGAAGGTGGTCTCACCATTGTTCCAAAATATAATTTAATCACGAATATTGGCTTCAACGCCGATGCAACACATACAAATAGTCTATTATCGATGATTTCGAATTTACCGCGTTATGAATTGGACTTCCCCCTACAACATCCATCCCACATTGAAGTTCATCAAAAATACGACTATCATTCCTATATTCGACGTAATAACTTATCTAAGTTACATTTTTTCCTACATCGTTTGCGGTTATACATAAAAAAACGGCTAAATATTCTTTTAAAACGATAAATTAGTGACTAAATATAGCTAAAGTGAAAGAATATGATTCATGGTAATTGATCGTATAAAACAGATTGTTAAACCAATATACAGAAAATGGGTATTATTACGTCATAGTAGAAGTGGTAGTAAGCCTTGGTCAAGTGGTTACAATCTATATAAACAGCTTGAAATTATTGAAACTTTAGATTCCAATGTTATTCTCAATATATTCAAAGATAAAGCAAACCTTCCTGACAAATTTGGATATCATATTGATGAACGTATTATTGAATATCCGTGGCTTTTCTCTCGTTTAAAATCAGCACCCAAGCGCACACTGGATGCAGGTTCAGCATTGAATTTTTACTGGCTGATAGATCGGCTTCAACTATTAAACCGCACACTTACTATATTTACCTTAGCACCAGAAGGACGTGTTTATGCAACACATGGTATATCATATGAGTACGGCGACCTACGAGATATGCCCTTCCGTGACCATTGGTTTGATGAGATTGTAAGTATTTCAACACTAGAACATGTTGGTTCAAGCAATAAAATATATGTTAAGGCAGATGAACAAACATATGGTACAGGTGGTTTTAAAGATGCTGGCAAAGAATTATGGCGAATCTTGAAGCCGGATGGAGATTTATATATTACTGTACCTTATGGTCAAGATGAAATTGTCACTATACAAGGTGAACCCTTTATGCGCCAATTTGATAAAGTCCAATTACAGCAACTCCTAGATTGCTTCGATAGTGCAACCATTGACCTAACCTTTTATCAATACTTTGAAACAGGTTGGCAATTAAGTACACAAGAAGCATGTGACACAGTACATTATTTTAACATCCATGAGACAAAAGAACTTGATGAAGATTATGCTGCCGCCGCTCGTGCAGTTTGCTGTATTCATGCTCATCGTAATTCTTAAATAAAATACAGGTGAAAATGGCTAAATCACTCAAAATAGCAATTGATGCAACTCTTGAACCCAATAGTGGTGCTGGTGGTGTTGAATCTATCCTCATCAGTCAGATAAAAGCATTAGGTGAATTACGTGATGGAAATGAAGAATATCGCGTTATTGTAAGTAAGGAACATCAAGATTGGATTACACCCTATTTAAGTGCAAACCAATCTATAGTAACAGTAACTAGCCACAACAAACCCTCAAAGTTAAAGCAATTATTAAAACCTATCCTACCCACATTAAATAAAATTCGTGGTGTTGATGGTTACCCAAAAATTCCTATATCAAGTGGGTTTTATGAAAGTTTGGGCATTGATGTTCTTCATTTTACATATGGTCGTTTTACGATTTCATCAGTTCCATCTATCTACACCTTATACGATGCCCAGCATTTACATTATCCACAATTCTTCACACCACAAGCCATTCGTTGGCGAGAGATACACTACCCGATGGCACTTCGCATCGCCCAGAAAGTCCTTACTGCGTCACAATTTTCCGTACAAGATTTACAAGAAAAATATGGCATCTCACCGAAGAAAATCCAAATGATTCCAACCAGTATTCCTACACAGGCGTATATTGAAGCATCGTTGGATAACCCTCAAGATATACTTAAAAAGTATCATATTTCTACACCGTTTATGCTCTATCCTGCGATGACTTGGGAACATAAAAATCATATCCGTTTATTACAAGCCATTGCATATTTGCGTGATGAGCATGATTTGCATATCAATCTTGTGTGTACAGGTTCAAAAAAGCCATTCTATACTCAAATCGAATCTGAAATTACCTGCCTCTCATTAACGGATCAAGTTAAATTTATAGGCTTCGTATCCCATTCAGACTTGCAAGCACTCTACAAGCTGTCAATGTTTGTCATTATACCCAGTGTATTTGAGGGGGTTGGATTGCCACCGATGGAGGCATGGCATCATCAGAAAGCAGTCGCTTGCTCGAATATCACATCATTGCCTGAAATTGTGCAAAATGCAGCCCTCACATTCGACCCCTTCGATATTCATGCTATCGCGAGTCGCATAAAAGAACTCACTTTAAATGACGATTTAAGACAGAAATTTGAGCAACGCGGTATAGAACGCGCAAAAGATTTTAGTTGGGAGCGCACAGCCAAGGCAACACGGGCAGTCTATCGACAAATCGCCAAGCAACAACTCAGTGAGGAAGAAATCCATCTACTCAACTGGGATTGGATGAATGATCCTAATCACAGCTAATTCCAATACGATCTGTTCGCTATTCGCTCATAAATCGCTCGTAAGGACTGACCCACTTTATCGGGTCGATGAATGGTATCCACAATCTCATATGAGCGTTGTCGCATTGCATCTAAATCCCAAGTTGTTTTTGCATCGAGAATCGCATCACGGATAGCCTCTGGGTTTTCTTTTGGCACAATTACACCGTTGCCATCAATAGTCTCAGGAAATGAGCCAACATCTGTTGCAATAATGGGCAGATTAAAATTCATGGCAGTTAATAAAGCTGCACTCTGGAAGATATGTCGATATGGGAAGACCCCTACATCAGATGCCATATAATATTGCCACATATCACCATTCGCGATGTAATCACTAACCACAATCGCATTCTGGAACTCCCGAATTTGATTTAGATAGGTTTGTTGTTCATCATCCCCTGCTTTCCCGACAACCAGCCACATCATATCATCTGTATATTCAGGCATCAATTTCATGGTATCTAACAAAATATCGATACCTTTATAGTGTTTGACCAAGCCAAAGAACAATGCAACAAATTTATCTTGTGGAATCCCAAGAGCTTGACGTGCTTTTTGATGAGAGACATCAGGTGGTTTAGGAAATGGCGCATTTACCAGTGGCAACACAAATACCTTCTGTGGGTCGAGGTTATTTACTTTTGAGAGTAGTGTTTGTTTATTCGCTTCAGAGTGAACAATCAGACCATCACATTGTCTATAAATATCGTAGAGTCTGCTCACTGAGGTTTCTTTCTCGTAAAGCGGAATCACATCATGTACGGTATGAATAACAGGTATGCCCATATCTTGAATGGCTTGGATTAAAGGTAAGTCAAAGCGCGGTAATCGACTCCACTGAAAATGTACAATATCAGGTCGTGCAGTCTTTATTTTCTGTCGTAATCTGACATTACCAATCGGATAATATAGACCGCGTAGAACCTTACGTAAAAGCGGATATGACAATAACCAATCCGCATCAATTCCACGAAAATAATGTCGATCATAGGTTATAGTTGAGGGGTATTCGAGTTTAGTATATAAATAACGCGATGCAACATAGCGCACATCACAATCCGCATCAACCAAGCCCTGACAAATCGCTAGATTATAAAATGGGGTCATTTGGGCTGCATCAATTTGCCATACATTCAATTTTGTCATCGGGGTCTCGGTTTATGGAATATACAAATTATGAAAAACTATCAATCTAGCTAAGTAAAGTATAATCACCTGTATCAACACGGTGAATCCGTTCATGATAGACGGCTTTTGCTTCTGAATCCTCAACTAAATCATAAAACGCTTGTCGTATATCATGAACACGTTTTAAGAAAACATCCATCACGCATCCCTCAGCCAATAATAAGCCATACACGATGTAAATAAAGGGTAATAGGATTAACGGCGGAATTGAGGATGTCTGCCGCATATTGGCTAAGTCGGTCATATATTCGCTATAACGGCTATGTTGTTTCCCAAAATGTTGCCAACGATTAAAGGGATTCGTTTGCTTGAGGCAGGCATAATATTCGAGGCGCATCTCAATTTCCAGATAGCGATTTTTGAAGATATGAGCATCACGCGCAAGGTTCAGATAATCGGCAAGTAACTCAAGGCGGTCATCACGGACTTGATGAAAGGCAATAATCGCATGTGCGCCTGTGATAATCGTCAACTCGGATTGCATGGCGTTCAACTCATCAACCACTTGTTGTAATTTTTTCTTTTCGTCAGTTTGTGTATATAAAACCAGATACCAGCGTAAAATTGTTTTGAGCCAGCGCATCTGCCGTGTATTGCGTGCCGTTTTTTCAGCTTGTTGTACAGTTGATAATGCGAGTTCAGGTAAGCCCAGCCGATACTGTAATTCAATCAAAATCACAGACGCATGGAGCATATAATAAGCGAGGTGTTCTTCTTGGGCGCGGACAAAATATTCTTGAGCGTTGCTATAGGCATCCATCATGTAACGTTGCGCCATCTGCACCCGTGACCGAAACTCTGGCAATTGCACATAAGTCTCGCGATCCAGCGCCATATTATCTTCGATGTATGTACAACCCTGTAAAATATTTTCTGCTTGTCCAAGTGGGTCAATACGAGAGTAAGCACGAAGCAGTTCCCGATAGACAATCACATTATAGCTACAGTCTTTTAAGGTGAGTTGCGTAATATCTACAGACATCTGTATCAGGTCATCGGTTAGGGATGGATAATCAGGACCTGATAGGTAGATATTCAAGCGGAAGAACAACTCCCAATAGGGATAATCAAATTGTTGGGCAAGTTGTAACCCCTCGATACTATAATTATAGGTCTGCTCATTACTTGAACTATTGCGAGCTTGACGGTAAATCTGTGCAATACGTTGTTTTTGCTCATCCCCACTTGCCCAAGCATCGCGCGAAAAATCATCGTAATAGCGATAGGGGTTGATAAAGTGTCTAGGTCTCGTCATGATGTTTCCCTATCAAACGTTTGACAGCATCTGTGGTTTGGCGAAAAGAACTGGCAACATCGGCGGTTTCTAACATACGCCCAACAAATAAGCGAGCAACATGATAAATCAATTCTAAACATGCGCCTTGTACGACCTCATCATCAACCAGCAACAAGGCTTGTATTAGCGTATTCGACGCATTGAGATGCAATGTGCCACCGAGTTCATCTTGATTAATGTTCATTTTGTCGATGTAATTTCCGACGAGACCAGCAAATGGACGCGGGACATTACCTTCATCCAGTGCTTTACGCGTATTGTGATAAAGTTCAGCATTGGGCGGGTAAATGAGCAAAGCAGGTACATCTTCAGGTTCAAATGTGGACACCTGTGCGCGAATTCCCCGTTCACGGTAATATTTGAGTATCGCCTGAAATTCATCTTCGTTTACAGGGCGCAACAACTGATAAGCATCATCATCCATCTGCACCAATTTTACCTGAGAATGAGTTTCTGAATATTGGCGCAGGAACACAGGTTCGGCAAACCGTGAGGCATCAACAACAGGCATCCCATACCCTTCACCTAAGAGCTTTTCTTGCAGTGACCCCATTTCACGTTGGGTATAATAAATTGTATTGTCTGTTAATTTCAGATAATCGGGCATATTGAGGTCACCTTTTGAGGTATGAAAGGTGATAATCGGCGCGACTTCATTAAAAAATTCTTTATCCTTAACCGCCCAGCCCATAATAATATCACGATGTCCACGCACAATCAGTCGCCAGCTATCTGGTTGCGTTTGGGCAATATTCTTCAAGCCTTTAATTAATTGCTTCTGTAGAGCTTGGCGTACATGAAAGAAATTTTCTTCTTGCTGGATTTCTTCACGCGAGGCAGTCGGTTGCAGGTAAGGGCAATCAATCACACCACGGACAAAACGCGCCCATTCTGGCAAGAGGTTGCGTTGTTGCTCACAGATAAACATACGGCGTATATAAATCGTTAAATCACCGTATTCCTGCACTGATGCAACTGTCCCAGGGGGAACAAACAAGAATCCCCGTAAAGGCACACGCACGGTATCGTGACCGAGGTCAATTTCTTCATCTTCCAGCGGAATGATAGCCAGTGGTGCGACAGTCCGATATTGACGTTTAATGTAATCATAAATCGCTGTTTCGGGGTCATGACTTTCCCAAGGTGGGGTCATCGTGTTAACAGGCGTTTGTGAATTCTCCAAATAAATCGGGATATTGATAAAGTCTGCATATAAGAAAATCGTATCGCGTAGGCGTGAATCATGCAGGAGATAGGAGGCTTCTGGTTTGACTTTCAGCGTAATTTCTGTGCCGACAGGGTGTTCAGCGACCTCTTTGACTTCGTAATGCACATCCCCTGTTGAGTACCATTGCAGGGTTGGACTATCCTTTTCTGCTGAGCGCGTCACTAATGTAATTTCTTCTGCGATGAGAAAAGCACTCAAGAACCCCAAACCAAATTGACCAATGAGCTTTTCAGCTTGCTCTGGTGACAGAATCGCTAAATCTTCACCCAGTTGGCGGGTATAACTGCGTCCAATTGTCGATAGATATTCGGTGATTTCATTTTCGCGCAGACCAGACCCATTATCTGTAATCGTCAAGGTTCGTTGGGCTAAATTTGCGGAAAGGCGGACATTAGGCTTATAGAAGCGTGTCTTAAATTCAGATTGACGGCGGACACAACTATCATGCGCGTTTTGTATTAATTCGCGTACCGCTACTGATTTTGAAGAATAGAGACTTTCAGCTAATAGCTTCAGTAGACCCGGTAAGAAAATCTGAAATTGTTGTTTTTTGCTGGTCACGGTCATTTACCTTTTGTTCTAATGTATTTTGGGGAGGGTTTGGAAACCAACTCCCCTACAAACTCATGTCTTGGGAAGGGTTAGAAACCAACTCCCCACAAAATTACGGGACGCGTTTAAAACGATGTTTTGCGACTGTCTGCATTTTGAGAATGGTCATTTTTTGCATCAATCCATCAGCATCTTTAAATAAGCTGAGAATCTTATTTTCTGGCATATCAGCCGACAACTCAGGAATTTTTTTATCAAGTGCTTGTAATCGTATCCATGTCGGTGCATAACGGTCACTGTGTTTGGGCGGATATGGCAAGCTCATATCTAATTGTCTGGCAGACTGTTCTAATTCTTCCTCATCCAAAAACATGGTTTGATACAAATTAAAGGCAGGATATTGATTCTGCACAGCCGACCTTATCTGCATGGCACTATGTAGATTATAAACCTCTGTCATAAAGTTTAAGTGAACAATCGCCTCATGATAATGTTCATAAGATGGAGCAACACGCATATCAACTAATAAGTGGTGCAATTGAACAATATGGTCAGTCGCAGACAAGTAGAGATTTTGAAAGAGTAGGAAGCTATACCAAATGAAATTGAAGCGATTATCATATTTAATTTCCAACATCCGTTCAATCATACGGCGCATATTATCACGTCCGCGCAAGACCAATACCCCCGTCCCGATGTCACTTATGCTGGGTTGTAGCGATTGATATTGAGCCGTCACTAGGGCTGTAAATTGTTCGACAGACATTTGTTGTAAGCCTGCCATACCAACTACTAAAACACGCTCGCGCTTTCCTATTGGTAGAGGCAACCATAACCCACGCTGATACATCTCAAGTTGCGTATTTGGAACAATCCGCACCTCAGTAATTGCTGATACGTTTAGTTTATCTGCTATCGTCGCAAGCAATCTAAATAACTCAGGAGCTTCATTGGGCAAGAGCAGATAATGTTTGTGTCCATCAGGTTTATGGAAAGCGCGAACACCACGAATAATGCCAGCCATGACAAAGAACCAACTAGATATGGTTAATATAAGTAAAATGATTTCAACCACATTTGATTCAACCACACGATTACCATGTAAAATAAATAAAGTAAAACCAAATACACACAATATTACACCACTATAAAACCCAAAAATAATCACCCAATGCCCAAGCCCATAGATGAATAAGAGCAGTCGCGATGTTGTTTGCTTGGTCTTGTTGTTGATAAGGTTAGTCGCATTTTTGATTTGCACGCCAGCCAAGCTATTTAACATATACAGCACAATAAATGTACTAATAATGGTCACAATCCATACAAGACCAGCATTCAAAAAAATTGACACTAATGTTTGCATATCAACGAAGTCTGTCACACGGAAGATAACATCATCAGGGGTATCCTCTATAGATGCAGAATCACTGTTTGTTGAGTTGTCGTTAGAACTGGCTGGGCGCGGAGTTGATGTTGGTCGCCCATATTCGGTTTGGATATAGGCATCAACACTTGCTTGTATGTAGTCGGGTCTACTCCATTCGACGGGTGTACCTGCTTGTAGACTGCTAAAAGATTTGCCCAGTTCTTTAATGTTGCGTTTTAGTGCAGTTTGAGTTATGGATGAATAGGGATCGCCCGATAATCTCGCATTTGCAGTTGCCACTATATTTCGTGATTGAATTGTTGCATAACTTGGCTGAGTAGCTTTCATCAGACTACCGCAAAGTGACAATGCAAAAAATGCCATTAACACCCGACCAATTATCTTGCCCAAACCGCGTTCCTCTCTGATTATCTCCTATTTAGTATAACGCAATCTGTTGATAGTTAAATGAAAGTTTCGAGGCATGTCGTTTCTACATAAGGAGAAATCCACATGGCTTTATCAGGTGACACGGTAATTGTAAAAATGGACGATACCCCGTACATTTGCTCATGGTGGACATCCATATTATATTTTTTCAAATATGGATTCAACAGTCACATACAATATTCCCTATAGTATCGGTGTTGATAATCTCGTTGTATTGGATAGTACAAATATAACCTCGGTTGGTTATTCTGTTACGTCAGATTTTGCAGATGAAAGTGATGATTATATACTCAAGGAAATAGGTACTGAGGTTGACTGTAGTTCAACCTTATTTCAGGAAGATATAAACTATGAAAGCAAACATTAAAGACAAACCTAAGCGACTTAAACGAAATAGATCCATTTCAATTATCGTTGTCTCCTTAATTGTTTCGACAATATTAATTGTTTTAGCAATATTGGGTTTCGTTGTGTATTTTGGCGCTTGGGGAGCTGCAAGAGATTGCGATGGTGATCATTCCAGTTATATACAGAGTTTTGCTGGTAAAGTTGTTTCAGCAGAACAAATAATACAAAATGCCACAATAACTTTATCAAGCGTGCAATACGGTAATCTAACATTTTGTGCTACTGATTACTTACCGCCTGTGTCAACTAATGTAGATATTACAGGTAAATTTAATATAAATTACCGTATTATCTCTGGTGACATAGTTAATGTCACAGTAGAAGCCACGAAATGCAATACCTTGCAAGTAGTTTTATATGATAAGGGATTTAAATATGAGTCTCTACAGAATTTGATATTAGATCTAGATTGTAATTAAGGAGAAAGAAAATGACAACAACATGGACAATAAGTATTGACTGGAATCGAGATGACACATAAGTTGGATGATCTAAATGGTTTCCCTGTTAGAGATGCGGAGCTGATAGAAAGATTCAATACAGATGTTATGAGTTGTTTATACAAATTAGTAACTATAGGAGTCCATAATGAAAACAATGCAAGACTTACGAGATGCAATTTTAGAAAACAACCTCATTCGGGAGCGACCAGAAGCTTTTGTGGAAGGTTGTACTGAAACCGATATTGAAAATATCCGATTGGATCAAGGCGTTACAAGACTTCCCCAACTATATATTGACTTTGCTTTATTGATGGGTAATGGATCAGGCATACTATTTGATTCCAATACAAAGTGTTGGAAACTCATCGGTGTCAAAGATCGTATCGAAAACGAAAATATGTTCGGTAAAGATTTTAGAGAAGCTAATTATGAGCTACCTGATGATGCTTATATCTTTATCGAACATCCTGACTTTTTCGCGTATTTCCTGACAGACAACGATAATGATAACCCTACTGTTTATCGGTGGTCAATTCAGAATGATACTAACCCTCAAAAACTTGGTAGTTTATGGGAATTTTTTGTGGTTAATTACAAAGGTACATTATATGCTCACAAGCGTCGTATGCAACGCCAAAAAGAGTGGGAGGAGTCTTGGAGAATTGAAGAAAAAAAACGTAATGAAAAAGAAAGCTAGAGGGTAATAAATAAATGCCAACAACATGGACAATAGCAATAGATTGGGATCGAGATGGGGTGTTTAGTGGTGACGATAAATATTTTTCGTAGGAGAGTATTTCGCAACACTCCCCCCGAATACGCCATTCTACGAACAAAAACATAAACTATGAAACGCGCGTTTACACATTAAAGCGGAAGAGTAAAATATCCCCGTCATTGACAACATAATCCTGCCCCTCCACTTGGACTAAGCCAGCGGATTTAATCGCGTTGCGGTCTTTATATTCTGCAAATGTGTCATAAGGGATGACCTCAGCACGGATAAAACCATGTTCAAAGTCAGTATGAATGACACCTGCCGCTTGTGGAGCAGTCCAGCCTTGCTGAATCGTCCATGCGTGGGCTTCTTTGATGTTAAATGTAAAGTAGCTAATCAGCCCCAAGAGTTGGAAACTTTTCTGGATGAGTTTTTCCAGACCAC
>CAYGTY010000204.1:0-10839 GCA_964352825.1 uncultured Anaerolineaceae bacterium | reverse complement strand
GACGCTTAAAGTTTAGAGTGTTGTCCGTGATTTTCAACTAGCACCATTGGTTAATTATAGTGAATTAAGTAGGGAATACAATTTAATCTAGGTCTAAAATAAACCTTGCCAACTATTATGACCCCTGATAAACTCATCTGTTCCGCTATACCTCGAAAAAACCTATCGAAAGGAGCAATACTGTGTTCGTCGGCATGGACTTCGGCACTACGAACTCTGGCATGTCGGTCTATGATGGAAGCAAATTAGAGCTTATTCCACTTGACCCGACTAATCGTAATCCTCACGTCGCCCGCACAGCACTCTATATCACCAATGACAGCTATGTACATATCGGTAGAAACGCAACCGATACCTATTATGAGCAAAACCTCAACCGCCCATCAAAATTTGAGCGCGTCCGTGTGGGTGAAATTGAGCTAACCTTTGCGGAACTCCCAACCTTTGTTCGGGATGTATTCATCAATAAAGATATATATTCCCCAGGCAGATTATTTCTATCATTCAAGATGGGCTTATCCTCTCCCAACTATCTTGGCACAATTGTCGGCAATCACTATTTCTTCTTAGAAGACATCATCGCAACCTATCTCTACACAGCAAAACATCGCGCCGAACAACACCTCGGTAGGCAACTCGATACCATTATATTAGGTCGTCCTGTTCGCTTCTCCGATGACCCTGAACAAAATGAGTTTGCAAAAGAACGCTTGGTACAATCTGCCTTCCGTGCGGGCTGGAAACGTGTTTACCTACAATATGAACCGATTGCTGCTGCATATTATTATGAGACCACCATTCAATCTCAACAAAATGTCCTGATTTTCGATTTTGGTGGCGGTACACTCGATATGAGCATTGTCCAAGTTGGCGGAAAAGCCAAAAGCCGAGTCATTGCGAATAGTGGTATCCCAATTGCAGGGGACACCTTTGACCAACATATCGTCCGTGCCAAGTACCCCAAACACTTTGGCGAAGGCACAACTTATATGGCAAGGCAATCAGAATTGCCTGTCCCATCAGCACTCTATGAAGCATTTTCTGATTGGCAATCGCTACTCAATCTGCAATTACCCGAAAATATCGAAACCCTACGACGCATCGAACAATCATCACGCCAACCCTTGAAAATCCGAGCTTTCCAAAAACTCATCACAGGACAGTACGGGCTGAAAATATTCGACATTGCTGAACAAGCCAAACGACAATTATCCGATAAACTCTCCGCACGCCTCAGCATCAAATCAGACGACCTATTTATCGTGGATAAAATCACACGGGGCGAATTTGAAAGCCTGATTCGTTCAGATGTCCGCGCAATCGAAACACGGCTCGATGAATTGATGCAATCAGCCGATATGCAACCCCATCATATAGATGCCGTTATCCGCACAGGTGGGTCATCACAAATTCCATTATTTGTTGATATGCTGGAGCAACGCTTTGGTGGTGACAAAGTCAGTGATATTGATGCTTTTGCTAGTGTAACATCAGGTTTAGGCGTGATTGCCCATCAGATTGAAACAGGTCAGTTAGAGCTACCCTACTATGATGTGGAGACTTATACAGGAACAGCGAACCTGCATCAAGACATCAAAACAGGTGTACCACCCGTTGACCTCAACACACTCAAACGCATCATTGAAACACAAGAAAGTAGCGACTCACAATCCCAAGCCTCACAAGTCTTTATCGCCCGTAATCAGCAACAGAAAATTTATGCCATAACATACGATGACTTCGCGTCGCTTTACGCTGATATATCAGCATTAGATGAATCCAGCTTCGCATATAGTCTATCTGCCAATCAACCCGTTTTACTCATCACCAGTGATTATGTCAGTTATAGCAAGTCATCACTTGACCTTGCCAATTTATGCTCAAATGGTTTACATATCGAGCTAATGGAAGGTTTCCGTAACGACTCATTCAGCCAAGAATATGTTCAAAATATCACCCAATGGACAGAGATTGAATCTGCTGATGTCCTCATCTTAACCAGCACACTCGGCTATACCAAGAAATTCCTCGCAGAACGCATCATGCCAAAGTTATCACTATCTGTCCCCTACACCTTCACCAAAATGCGCGGGTATCCAGCCGTTTTAGTGGGTGCAAAAAATGGTCAAGATTATGTCTCAATAACCCAATCTGGACGTGTCGCCAAAGTACCTGTCGTTGATGTGCCATTATTAGAAACACGCCCGATTAGTGTCCCACTGCGCGGCGCAATTATGAGTACACTGGCTGTCAACTCAGATGACGAAATCTTAGTCGCAACCCGCAGTGGATATACCAAACGGATTCATACCAGCCACATTCCCTATACCGAAATCAATACCAATGGTGAAAAGCTCTTACAACGTAGTAACCCTGTTTTCGCTGGCGTATTTCAAGCCAACTCGACATACTATGCACTCACCAATCAGCGCATTATTCCAATTGACACAAGCACCATCCCCATCAGCAACTTAGATAAGACCAACCATAAACTCTTCAAATTGAAGAAAAACGAATTTCTCATTGACCTATTTCATCAATAAACAAAAAATCGTCATTATTAGTTGTGCATAACATGTGCATATGTTATCGTGAGCCAAAATCATGATAAAGTTCATATGAAATGCCTGATACTCATGCCATCTGTCAAAGTCATAACAGGGTATGATAGAGGCAGAGTCGAAATCGTCATCACATAAAGGACACACGATGGCAGAACAACAACCTAAAACACAGTTATTCACAGAATTCACACCATCTACCTACGATGAATGGTATGAAACCACTGTCAAATCACTCAAAGGCAAACCCTTTGAAAAACTCATCAAAGCAACCTATGAGGGATTCGACATACAACCCATGTATCGCGCCGAAGATATAGTTGACCTCGCGCATATTGGCACATCACCGGGGAGCTACCCTTATGTGCGTGGGACAAAAACAGAGGGTTATCAATCCGAAGCATGGGCAATCGCACAAGCCATTAATCTCAGTGACCCCAAAGCGTTCAACGAAGCACTCAAGCACGATTTAGCGCGCGGTCAAACAGCTATCTATATTGGCGAAAGTCTAGCACTCGATAGCCTCGAAACAATCGAAATTGCATTTGCAGATATTGACCTCACACAATATCCGATCTTTATTCAAGCGGATGTCCATGCAGGCGAAATCTACAATCTACTGAGTAAATATTTAGGTGCGAAAATTGCAGACATAAGTGGTTGCATTGGCTACGACCCCATTCACCAACTAGCAAGTGTTGGCGTTGTCGCGCAATCCATATTTGATGATATGGCACAGCTAATTGAACAAGCACCGACTGTTAATTGCATCACAGTTCGCACTGATATTTATCATGATGCAGGTGCAAATGCGGTACAAGAGATGGCAATCACTATGGCAACGGGGGTAAATTATCTCTCAGACATGCTTGAGCGTGGATTAGACATCAACACAGTCGCAAGCAAGATACGGTTCTTCATGACCGTTGGCGAAAACTTCTTCATGGAAATTGCAAAATTACGCGCTATCAAGATGATGTGGTCGCAGATTGTCCACGAATTTGGCGGAAATAAAGAATCTCAGAAAATAAAAATCCATGTCAGAACAGCAACCCGTAACAAAACGCGCCACGACCCCTATGTCAATATGCTCCGTGTCACAACCGAAGCAATGGCAGGCGCAATTGGTGGTGTCGATAGCTTACAAGTCGCCCCATTTGATGAACCCTTTGGCGAATCAGATACATTCTCACGGCGTATTGCTCGTAATGTCCAATTGATACTACGGGATGAAGTCAATCTCACCAACGTGATTGACCCTGCTGGTGGCTCATGGTATATCGAGCATCTAACTGACCAACTGGCACAATCTGCATGGGTATTCTTCCAACATATAGAAGCTCAAGGCGGTATGATTCCTGCACTACAAAGTGGATTCATCCAATCTGAAATTCAAGCTGTTTATGATGAGAGACAAGCCAACCTCGCCCAACGTAAAGATGTGATTGTCGGAACAAATATGTATCCCAATCTAGGTGAAACCATGCCACAGGATCGTCCGACTGCTCGAGTTTCATCAGATACGGTTAACGGCGAAAGCTCACTAAACATCACACCTTTGATACCCAAACGCCTAGCCCAACCCTTTGAAGCACTTCGCAAGTATGCCGAACAATATAAACAAGAAAAAGGGAATCTCCCACAAATATTTCTAGCCAACTTCGGCGCGTTACGGGATTATAAAGCGCGGATGGATTTCACGCGTGGGTTCTATGAAGTCGGCGGATTCGACCTAATTGATAAAGGCGGATTCGACAGCATCGACTCAGCCGTACAAGCCAGCCTCGATAGCGGTGCGTCTGCAATCGTGATTTGCTCCACAGATGATAAATATAGCGAGGTTGTTCCAGAGTTTGTCCAAAAACTCAAAGCACAAAAACCTGATACCGTCATTATTCTCGCTGGCTATCCAAAAGACAAAATTGACGCATATCGTCAAGCAGGGGTTGATGACTTTATCCACATCCGCGCCAATTGCTATGAAATGAACCAAGATTTACAAGAGCGATTAGGAGTCGGCTCATGACCAAACGTCCCAATTTTACAAAGATAGGCTTACAGTCCGACTATCAACCACAGAGCTACGCTCAATGGAAACAAGCTCTCGAGGCTCAAACGGGCATACCTGCTGGCGAATATGTCTGGAAGACACTTGAACAAATTGATGTCAACGTACTGTATACCTCAGCAGACCTTGAGGGCATGGAACATCTGGATTTTGTCGCAGGGATTCCACCCTATTTACGCGGTCCATATCCAGCGATGTATGCCGTCCGCCCGTGGACAATCCGTCAATATGCAGGTTTCTCCACAGCCGAAGAAAGCAACGCCTTCTATCGTCGGAACCTCGCCGCAGGTCAAAAAGGCTTATCCGTAGCCTTCGACCTCGCAACCCATCGCGGATATGATTCCGATCACCCCCGTGTTGAAGGCGATGTTGGTAAAGCTGGTGTCGCCATTGATAGTGTCCTCGATATGAAAATTTTATTCGATGAGATTCCACTTGATAAAATGTCTGTTTCTATGACCATGAATGGTGCAGTGCTTCCAATATTGGCATTTTATATTGTTACCGCAGAGGAACAAGGGGTCTCACAAGCAGAGCTTGCAGGCACAATCCAGAACGATATTCTCAAAGAATATATGGTGCGCAACACCTATATTTATCCACCTGTACCATCTATGCAAATCATCGCCGATATTTTCGATTATACAGCCCAACATATGCCCAAGTTCAATAGCATCAGCATCAGTGGCTATCATATCCAAGAAGCAGGTGCAACCGCCGACATCGAACTCGGTTATACACTAGCCGATGGTCTCCAATATCTACGAACAGGTATCCAAGCTGGGCTTGATATTGATACATTTGCACCGCGTCTATCCTTCTTCTGGGGGATTGGCATGAACTACTTTATGGAAATTGCGAAGATGCGTGCAGGTCGTCTCTTATGGGCAAAGCTCGTTAAACAATTTGACCCAAAAAATGTCAAATCAATGGCACTCCGCACCCATAGCCAAACCTCAGGCTGGAGCTTACAAGAACAAGACCCCTTCAACAATGTCGCAAGGACTTGTATTGAAGCAATGGCAGCCGTACTCGGTCACACACAATCCCTTCATACCAATGCACTCGATGAAGCAATTGCCCTGCCGACAGACTTCAGCGCACGAATAGCTCGTAACACACAACTTTTCTTGCAACATGAAACAGGCATCACCGACGTTGTAGACCCGTGGGGCGGTTCATATTTGGTCGAAACACTCACACACGAGCTTGCACACCGTTCATGGGCGCATATCCAAGAAATTGATGAACTCGGTGGTATGGCAAAGGCAATGGAAACGGGCTTACCCAAAATGCGAATCGAAGAAGCCGCCGCCCGTCGCCAAGCCCATATTGACAGTGGTCAGGAAACCCTCATCGGTGTCAATAAATACCGTCTACAACATGAAGAACCCATCGACATCCTTGATATTGATAATTCAGCGGTGCGGGATTCACAAATTGAACGCCTCAAGCAACTTCGTGCAGAGCGTGATTCCGCAAAAGTCGAAGCCACACTCAATGCCCTCACCCACTGTGCAGAAACGGGCGAAGGCAATCTACTCAGCTATGCAGTTGATGCCGCACGCGCACGCGCTACCAATGGTGAAATCTCGGATGCACTCGAAAAAGTTTGGGGTCGCCACAAAGCAGTCATTCGCTCAATTGCAGGGGTCTATAGTAGTGAATTTGGTGCTGAAGATGAAGTCACCGAAATCCGTCGTATGACAGATGAATTTGAGACAACAGAAGGTCGCCGTCCCCGTATCATGGTCGCTAAGATGGGACAAGACGGACATGATCGTGGCGCAAAAGTGATTGCAACTGCCTTTGCTGATATGGGCTTTGATGTGGATATAGGACCTCTCTTCCAAACCCCTGCCGAAGTCGCCAAACAAGCTGTCGAAAATGATGTACATGTGGTCGGTATTAGCTCATTAGCGGCTGGTCATAAAACCTTACTGCCACAACTCATCACAGAACTCGATAAACTGGGACGTAAAGATATTATGGTAGTCATTGGTGGTGTCATCCCTGCTCAAGATTATCAGTTCTTATATGACAATGGCGCATCCGCAATCTTTGGTCCAGGGACAGTTATCCCTGTTGCCGCCCAAAAAGTCATCGACGAACTCAACCATCGCTTAACTGAACTAACCTAACTAAAGTTTATAAATGAGGGTAATGCAAAAAAAGTATTATCCTCATCTCCACTCTAAAATTGAAAGTAAATAAACTCAACAGATTCGCGCGCCCCAAAAGCAACTATCCACAGTAATAACACACACAGGATGATGCTCTGTACCAACCAATGCTTATGAACAACAATCAGTAAATTACGTGTGCGATACTGCCATAAATTGAACGCCATAAATATCAAGATATGCCATGCAAATAACTGCGAAATCGTGGCAATTGAGCTTGACAAGCTAAATGTGGTAATCGATATCAGCGCACTTAACATCTCAACAAATTGTTGGAGCGACTCCACTCGAAAAATCATCCAACCCAACATCGTTAATCCAAACATGAATATCATCTTGCCCGCAACAACCCAATAATTATACTCACCTGACCAAGGGTTTTGGTGCATGGGTTTACGCTCAAACAAACGATAAGTAACAAGGATCGTTCCATGATATGCGCCCCATAATACAAAGTTCCATGCTGCACCATGCCATAACCCGCCCAATAACATCGTAATCATTAAATTTCGGTATGTGTTAAATGACCCCTTGCGATTACCACCAAGTGCAATGTATAGATAATCACGTAACCAAGTGGATAAGGATATATGCCACCGATTCCAAAAATCACTTGGATTCATAGCAAAATAGGGCAAGCGAAAATTCACCATCAACTCAATACCCATCAATTTCGATATCCCACGCGCAATATCCGAATATCCAGAAAAATCACCATATATCTGAAAAGAAAATGCCAGCACACCTATCAAAATATCGAGCCCTGCATATTGTGTGTGTTTATTAAAGACCTCATTGGCAATCACAGCAGCATTATCTGCAATCACAATCTTTTGGAATAACCCCCAGATAATCAAATAAAGACCCGCGTTTATTTGTGCAGCGTTTATTTTACAAATGGATTGAATTTGAGGTAACAGGCTCGATGCCCGTTCAATCGGACCCGCAACAAGCTGTGGGAAAAAGGCAACAAAAGTAGCAAAATCGATAAGGTTATCAACAGGTTCTAATTTTCCACGATACACATCAAATGTATAACTCAGAGTCTGAAATGTATAAAAACTGATACCAACAGGCAATATAACCTGCAAAGATATAGCATCAACCTGTAAACCCAATATACTAAATAAACCAACAAAACTATCCGCAAAAAAATTAAAATATTTAAAGATACCGAGGATACCAAGATTAATACCAACAGATAGGAGCAGCAGGGTACGTCGTTTTGTGCTGTCATCTTGTGGATCAACTTGTCCCAAAGCACGCCCAATATTGTAATCTATCAATGTCGAGAAAATAATCAGAAAAAGAAATTGCCAATTCCAACTAGCATAAAAAATATAACTCGCCATAAGAATGATGCGATTACGCCACCACAATCGATTACGACAAAGTAAAAAGAGTATGTAGAATGTAACAAAGAAAATGAAAAAGGTATTGGAATTAAAAAGCATAATTCACTATTCACTATCTCCCATAGTTTCGGCAAACGTCATCGGCATATAATCACCCCAAATCCAATCAATCAGGTAATGTGTAAATAATTCGGCACCATTGATATTCATATGCTCTTCATCAACCATATATGAGCTTTCGTACATAATAATCTCAGGGTTGAAAGTTAACATATCATACTCGAGGCTTCGGGCGTTTAGCCATTTTTTTTGTGGACGCAACGCAAATAAGTAATCTTCATTTGAACCAAGCGTTTGATGCACTGGGGCAATAAATGAATATGTCGGAATTTGATATTCTTCTAGCATATCTAGCAAAATTCGAATCACCCTTCGATTATCGTCTGCAATGAAAAATCGTCCAGATATTGAATCCATTGCATTCTGCACTTTTGTTTCGACAATCTCTTCATCTACAACTGGAAAAAAACTAACTCCCTTATTCTTAATGTCGTATTTCATATCTGAATCTTGGACACTCAAAAGATGTGAAAGCAGATATTTGTTGGTTTGATCTCTATAATAGAGTGGAAACAAACGATGAATAATGATTTGGATTTTATCAAAGTCGCTCATTATAGGGTCAAGATATTCACTTGACCACCCAAACCCATAGGGATGTGTTGTTGATGATAAACGAACAACTGAGTTAAAAGTTCGCTCAACAACATGATGTGCATGACCCCAAATAATGAATTTTGGAGGACCAAATTTCCTAATATAAGATTCTAAAATCCATACATCATGGTAATAAGTCCATGATCCATTGAGCGCTAAATTGAGTGCTGTATACCCTGTTTCTGATTCTATGAGATTAGGTATAATACCAAAATCCGATACAGAGTCTCCTAAAATAATGACATCGACAGGTTCATCTAACAAATTGACCAATTCTATTTTTCGAGTCTCCCGAGACGAATCATATTGATTTAAATAGAAATAATAAACAACATTAAATAAAAAAAATAAAAGGATGATAGATATAATGAGCTTGCCGACTAGATGATAAGAATCCCTAGGGTAAATTTCATATGGGAGTGATGGATAAAGTGAGTTTGAATCAGGTGATGGGAGGTTAGAATTCATATGTTAGCTGAGTATCATTCTTGTAGAATAAATTTAGAGTATACGAAAAGCATATATCAATTTGATCAAATTTTTTAGCCTCAACAAAGATTCTATAATAAATCTATCGAGAGTTGCTTCAATATGGAGCTTCACTTACTTAGTGTAAATAATATCTTATATTATCCTTTGACTTTATAACCTCAATACAATATCCACTATTTGACACTAATCACTGCCTGCTATGACTTCATCAAGTGTCATCGGCATATAATCACCCCAAATCCAATCAATTAAATATTGTGTATAAAGATTTGCTCCATTGATATTCAAATGTGTACCATCCTTCATATATTCAGTGCGATACATCATAATCTCAGGATTAAATTCAATATCATCGTATAATTGGCTCTGGTCATCCCAATAAGTTAATTGTGACTGTATCTTCTCTAAGTATTTCTCATTTGTACCAATTTTACGATGCACTGGAGTTAATACCATATAGGTCTCGATTTCATATTTTTCAATGATATCAAATAAAATATTACTAACTTGTTTGTTCTCGTCACTAACAATATATTCGCCAAACAAGCTATTATTTTTATCTACAGCTCGCCTCAACACAACAGACTCATCTTCTGGTTGTCGCTTTGAGAAACCTTGTATCAAATCATTTTCAGTATGTAATGGATTCTGCCCAACTGCTAATTGCTGAGCAATTTGCTGTGTCGTTTGCTGACGATAATAGAGCGGGAATAATCGTCGGATAATAATTTTAAACCTATTACCTAGTGTTATAGGCGGATGAACATAACGACTCGACCAACTAAAGCCATATGGATATGATGTAGAGGATAGTTCATTTAAAGCGTTAAATTGCCGATTACCAACTTCATAAACATGTGCCCAAATAAGATATTTCGGTGCTCCAAATTTCTCTATATATCGTTCTAAAATCCATATATCATGATAATAAACCCACCAAGCTGATATCGCGAAGTTATAAGCCGTCAGTCCCGTCTGTTCCTTAATAATTTCCGGGTTAATGCCAGAGTGTGCAACCGAATCACCTAGTATCAATACATCAACAGGTTCTGATAAACTGTCGATAATTGTCCAACTCCACAAATCTCTTTCTGCATCATATCGAAACATATAATCATAATAAAAAATATTGAATGCTAGAAATAATGTAAGTGTTATAACCATAATTAGAGCTAGTTTTTTTGCCGAGGATTGAGGAGGTATTTCCTGTGACAAAGATATATATATTGTTTCATCATGTTTCATAACAGATTACATTCAATTATCAATGTTGATATAGTAACATATTATGTATGATTCTTATTCAAGATGTTAGACTCAATTATCGTTTATTATTCAAGATTACAAAATATTACTTAAGTATGAAATCCAATCGGACAGAGCCAAAATAATGAAACCTCAAAACAATAAACCCGAATGGACACCCAAAAATGCTGGGAGTGAATTTGCCTCACAAATCATGA
>CAYGTY010000203.1:0-10950 GCA_964352825.1 uncultured Anaerolineaceae bacterium | reverse complement strand
CTCTAAGTTAGAAAAGTGGATCGTAAAAATCGCGCAAGATAATCCGACTTTTGGCAACCTGCTCCGAAGTTTTTTGACCATACGGGATGCCACCCTGCTATTAAGTGACCTAAATATCGAAATAAACGTGGTGAGCCTTGTGATGTGGATTGTAGCAAGGTATCATTCCCCACATGATACGATTAGGCATACTCGGCGGTGGTCAACTTGCCCAAATGACCGCCCAAGCCGCAATCTCACTGGGTATAGAAATTGTGATCTTCGAGCGCAAACCAGATAGCCCTGCCTCCCGTTTGACACACCATCAAGTCGTCGGTGCGTGGGATGATGATTCTGCTCTTGAAGAATTTATCCGTCTGTGTGATGTGATTACACTAGAAAACGAATTTGTTGATCCGTCTGTTCTTCAAACCATCGAAGAAGCTGGTGTCCCAGTGTATCCATCTTCCGCCACGCTTGCCAGAGTGCAAGATAAACTTATCCAGAAGATGACCATGCGTGACGCGGGGATTCCGGTGTCGGATTTTCGGAGTGTTGATTCACCAGACGCGATACGAAGCGCCGCAGACCACTTCGGTTACCCCATGTTGCTTAAGGCACGACGCGACGGCTACGATGGCTATGGCAATTTTACACTGGAAGTAGAAAATGACATCGAAACCGCATGGGAGAAGCTCGGTGGTAACGATGGACGTGAGTTGATGATCGAAAAATTTGTACCGTTTGAATGCGAACTTGCCGTGATGGTGCTTCGTGGGCGTGATGGTGAAATTAGCACCTATCCAGTTGTGGAGACTGTACAAAGAGATCATATTTGTCATGTCGTTCGTGCTCCAGCAAATATACTGCAAGATAGTATCAATATCGCCTCTGATATTGCCCGCAAAGCTGTAACCGAGATTGATGGTGTCGGTGTATTCGGCGTAGAATTGTTCAAGCTCAAAGATGGCACGATTCTATATAACGAGATCGCCCCCCGCCCACACAATTCTGGTCATTACACAATAGAAGCCTGTGTGACTTCCCAATTTGAAAATCATATTCGCACGGTACTCGGCTGGTCATTGGGTGCAACATCGCTTGTTAAGCCCACAGCTGTGATGGTCAATTTACTTGGTGAACGTAATGGTGAAGCACGAGCGGAAGGTATCCGTGATGCGCTGGCAATCGCAGGAGCGCATGTGCACATTTATAGTAAACGTGACGTGCGTCCGAAGCGTAAAATGGGGCATATCACCGTCTTAGGCGATTCGATTGAAGAAGCAGAAAGCCTCGCCCGTCAAGCCGCGGAATTAGTGAATTTATAGTGATAAGCTCTGTACATGAATTTTTGTATAACAATATCCACACAGAAAGCGACTTATGATGACACAACCCCTCATTGGTATTATCATGGGCAGTGATAGCGATTTGCCGACGATGCAAGCGGCAATCGACATCTGCAAGGCATTTGATGTGGCATATGAAGTGAAGGTTATTTCCGCACATCGCACACCAGATGACATGGCGACTTACGGTAAGACTGCCCACGAGCGTGGGGTCAAAGTAATTATTGCAGGAGCAGGTGGGGCGGCGCATCTACCTGGGATGGTCGCGGCATATTCACCCCTGCCAGTAATCGGTGTGCCAGTGCAAAGTCGCGCTCTGAGTGGTTTGGATTCTCTTTTGTCGATCGTCCAGATGCCCGGTGGTGTGCCGGTGGCGACAGTAGCAATTGGTCAGGCAAAAAACGCGGGATTACTAGCGATTCAAATCCTCGCAACGAGTGATTCGGCTTTGCTGGAAAAATTTCTGGCTTATAAATCTGCAATAGCGCAAGAAAGCCGTGCCAAGAACGATAACTTGACGTAAACAGGGCTAAAATCCCCCACCGAACAATTTCTAATAATCGGATTATGAGCACATCTCCCGTATAAATTTAAAGGATTTAAATGGCTCATTTATATGTAAAGTCTCGAAATAAATTTGAAATGAGTGAGCGGTTGAGACAGGTCCCAACCCTACGAAAATATACTGAAACCCAATAGGAACAATGGTTTCCCCTGTCCCATAACCAAGTTTGATCTTTTGGATTGCCCTTGGCGCATATTAACCCATGGTTTGTCTAAAACTATAATCATATTTTGAATATCGTGGATACGCTAAAGTCCTTACAGGATTATCAGAGTTGTACGCATTGTAAAAATAGACCTTCTGATTATTGTTGGAGACTATCTAAGATTCTAATTAGTGTTTCATCGGAATCTTATACAATTATTGGAAAGACGATTGGTGCCATGCTATGGTAAGAGATTGAATCATATTAAATATCACCTCTGATATTTACAATAACAATCAAACAGAATGGAATGGTCTTTATGGAGTATCGTCGCTTAGGCAAATCGGGTTTAAAAGTTAGCGCACTCAGTTTTGGTGCATGGGTCACATTTGGTCAACAATATGGCGTGGACGAAGCACTTGATATTATGACTGCGGCATATGATCGGGGTTGTAACTTCTTTGATAATGCCGAGGTCTATGCTAAAGGACAAGCAGAAACTATCATGGGAGAAGCTCTTAAAAAGTCTGGCTGGCGGCGTGATAGTTATATTGTGTCAAGTAAAGTTTTTGGTGGTGCTGTCGAAGATCCATCACCGATTCAACGCGGTCTATCACGCAAACATGTTTATGAAGCTGCTTATCAAGCTATTGAACGCTTACAGTGTGATTATCTTGACTTGTACTTCTGTCATCGCCCCGATGCTGAAGTCCCAATTGAGGAAACTGTTCGTGCTATGACTGAACTCATTCAACGGGGGGATGTACTCTATTGGGGTACAAGCGAATGGTCGGCGCAGGAACTCATGGAAGCATACTCGGTTGCTCGTCAATATAATCTGATTCCACCAACAATGGAACAACCACAGTATAATATGTTCACTCGTTACCGCTTTGAAAACGAATATGAACGTCTCTATGATGCCGAAACTATAGGGCTTGGTACAACCATCTGGTCACCATTGGCGAGTGGTTTGCTGACAGGCAAATACAATAATGGTATTCCTGAAGATAGTCGTGTTAATCTGCCGGGCTATGAATGGTTGAAAGCTATGGTTGAAAGTGAAGAGGGACAATCACGGATTAAGAAAGCTAGTGAACTTGCCAAAGTCGCAGATGAAATTGGAACCACAATGCCGAAAATGGCACTTGCATGGTGCTTGAAGAATCCAAATGTTAGCACCGTCATTACTGGTGCATCGCGTGTATCGCAGGTGGTAGAAAACTTTGATGCACTTGATGTTGTATCCTTGTTAACAGACGATGTTATGGAAACTATCGAAGGAATCCTTGATAATAAAGTAGACCGTTTACAAGGTGCAAGCTAAGTTCTAAATCATATAAAAGATAGGGTAATTCGATCGGGTTACTCTATCTCTGCACAAGCGTAACCGCATTTTAAGCCAAAATCGTAACCTACATTGAGTTTTGGGTTACACACTCTCTAAAGTGAATTAATATATGAAGTGATAAATCAGATTGTTGATGGCAAAATTCATCAATTTTTCGACAATTTTATGATATTTTCTTCGTTCATGAGTTGCCACGAATTAGAAATTCTTCAGCCTGATCCGAAGTTTTTTGACCCTACAGAAATCATCATTTAAAAATATTAAAATAGTTCGACTCGTGGGAATATACAAAAAACTATGATTCGCCCTAATTGGCAGGATCATATTGTGTTGGGGCTATCACATACATTTTATGCCAAAACGTTGGACTCTCTCGGACAGGTCACGCTAATAAAAACAATTGCAAAAATCAAAACAATCAGCCTAGCTTTAACACAATTGATGACAAACTTTAACTTAAAATACCAAGAGATCATAATATATGACCAATAAAATCTTCATTGGTTTGATAGCAATAAGTATTGTAACTTTTTGGCAGATGTTAATTTATCATCTATACTTATAGGTGAATAAATATAATTAATCTGTTAAAAGTTAGTTTTTATTAATTGATGAGAGGATTGAAGATGAATAAGAAACTATTTTCCTTAGCTGTTGTATTCATAATAACAATAGTAGGTAGCGTTGGCAGTTTTGCACAAGATGCTGTTGATATTTCGATTCGTTGTAAAGCTAATGTTCAAGGTGGCGAAGGTTGGCGTTGTGATAACTTTGCGGAAGTCGAAGAACAAGTTGAAGCTGATCTGGGTATCGACATTAACTTGACTCTGATTCAAGATAATATTGATTGGGGTGATTACAAACAAGAATTTGTACTTGCATCAGAAGCGGGTCAAGCCGTTGATATTATTTTATCTGGTCATGAAGATATTGGTGCATGGGGACCTGCTGGTTTGATTTTGCCATTGGGTGATATGATTGCTGATCATGAAGAATTTTCTGATGTTGTTGCAACACTTTGGGCATCACAAGAATGGAATGACGAAATCTACGGTATTCCACAAGATGCAGAAGCTCGCCCAGTATTCTACAGTAAATTACTCCTTGCTGACCTTGGTTGGACTGATGAAGAGATTGAATCTTTACCAGCACGTGTTGCCGCTGGTGAATATACATTTGAAGATATGATCCAAACCGCAGAACAAGCAATCGAAGAAGGTATCGTAGAAGAAGGTAATGGTTACTGGCATCGTACAGGTAATGGTTTTGATTGGCTCATGCCATACTTTGCAAGTGGTGGAGAAATCCTTGAAGATGGTAAATTGGTGTGGGATAGTGAAGCACTTCTAGAAGTTTACGAAGTTCATGCAGATATCCAAGCTCGTGGTGTAACCCGCCCTGATATGCTTGGTTTGAGCGGTAGCGAAGTGTGGCACCCTGCTGTTTCATCTGCTGAAGAAGTTCTATTTGCACAAGGTGGTATTTGGAACTGGGCAGACTGGGCAAAGAATTACGTTGCTGATTTAGGGGGTAATGATTACCTCTTAGAGAATATAGGCTTAATTTTATACCCAGCTATGAGCGACGAAACAGCTGTTACGGTTACTCACCCACTTTCATACATGGTTAGTAGCAGTAGTGAAAATCCTGATGTGGCTTTAGCTCTTATTGCCGCTGTCACAACTCCAGACGCAAACAATCGTCATGCAATTGATAGCTTCCATCTTGGTATCTTGAATGCTCAAGTTGAATCAGAAGCATATCTAACCAACCCAACCCTCAGCCAAGCACATTATATGCTCGACTACACCCGTGTTGCACCAAATCATCCTGATTGGGCAGCATGGTCAAATGCTTACTGGCTTGGTATTCAAGCGGCAGAAACAGGTTCAGCAACTCCTGCAGAAGCACTTGACTTGGCAACTGCACAACTAGAAAACGAAGTTGGCGACAATATCACCTATAAATAAGTAGGGAACGTTTGCCAGAATAAAATTGGGTAGGGAGATTTGAGGTTCTGAATTTCCCTACCCTGCTTAATCGTGTAATACAGATTTTGTAACACATATACGAATTCGCTATATTACCCCATATCGTAGTCAATCAACTGGGATGGAGATACTTTGTATGGAAGAGACGCGAAGTCGGCGACATGTTCTCCGCGCAAACCTAACAGCATATGGTTTTTTAGCTCCCGCTGGCATATTGGTTATTGTTTTTTTCTTAATTCCAGTTTTACTCATTTTATATCTGAGTATGACCAACCTTGCAACGACAAACTTCACTACCAATGTCAGTGCAATGGAATTTATCGGACTGAGTAATTTTGATACTTTATTGAATGATCAATTTGCCGCAAAGATATTTTTTAACACTGTTTTTTATGTACTTGTCACACTTTCAATTTTTAATGTTTCACTTGCATTGATAATTTCCCTACTTACTACGCATATTCCGCGTAGAGCAGGGTTTGCATTTCGTGCCATATGGATTCTACCTCGTATCACATCGGCAACCGTCTATATTATGTTATGGCGTAGATTAGCTGTAGAAGCACCCTATGGCATCATCAATCAACTTAATACACTCATGAATCAAACAACATTTAATTATTTAGATGCGCGTCCATGGGAATTTGTTATTTTAGTTAATGGATTTGTTGGCGTATCATTTGGGATGATTATTTTCACATCAGCAATAGAATCGATCCCAAAAGACTTGATGAATGCCTCCTTAGTTGATGGTTCAACAATTTTACAGCGTATTCGTTATGTTGTTTTGCCATTGTTACGTTGGCCATTATTATTTGTCGTGACCTACCAAACATTATCGCTACTCACATCATTTGAACAAATTTTGTTATTAACCGATGGTGGACCCGGTTTATATGATACTGAGGTTTGGTCGTTAACGGCTTATCATCGTGCATTATCGAATTATTTTGGTAATACACAATGGGGGTATGGGTCAGCATTTGCGGTTCTATTGGTTATTGTTGGGGTTGTGCTCGCTATTATATATATGCGTGTGTTCCGCTTTAATGATTTGGTTGTTGAAGCCAAGATTGAGGTATTGTAATGACTGTTCAAAATCGAGACTCACAGAGTTTAATTGATATTCCAATCTTAACTCAATCAATTAAAAATGGGCTTCTTGCTGTGATTGGTTTAACTATTGTGGTTTTAGTGTTGTTAGGTGTTTTTAAACCGCTTCTAGCATCACTACAAGTTGTCGAAACTGTAACAACCAGTATATCCCAACTTCTGATTCTAATTATCCCATTTGTAGCTTATATTATGAGTGGCACTAATGTTCGTGAACTAGTAAAATCACGACCACTCCAAGCCATCATTATTTCCATTCTAACCACACTTCTATTATTCATAATTATATCTGCAGGACATTTTGCTCTAAAGTTGGGAACATTTGCCCCGACATCTTCTATACAAATGACTATGATTGATGAAGAAGGGGGTGTGCGAGTCGCAGATGTTGTAGCTGGTGGTGCTGCCGATATAGCTGGTGTTCAATCGGGCGACCTGATTACAGCCATACGGCGTGACCCAATTGACCGTAGTGGATTAATGGCTATGGTTGCACAAGCAGAAGTCGATACCCCACTCCGCTTTCGTATTATTCGAGATGATGAAGAAATTCAATTAACTGTTCGTACTGTTCTAGCAGATGCTAGTGATGTTGAAGGCTTGCTACCTAGCCTTGCTGTTGCACTTTTTGTCACATTAATTGCCATTGTTTGGCCGGGACGTATTACACCGTATGTCATACTTTTGACGATATTAGCTCCTTTACTTTTAGGCTATATATGGTTGGTGATTGCGACTTTCTCGACACGAACAGAAGGGATTTTACCCTTAGATGGCGACGGCAATATTGGTGGGTTCACACTCGAAAATTGGAATTTCTTATGGGGTGGTGATATTGTTGGCTTAAATGTCAGCATCTGGCAGATTACCTTAAATTCGCTTGTTATTGCTTTGTCAATGACACTCATTGTATTGTTAGTGTCATCGATGGCAGGTTATGCTTTATCGCGCATGGATTTTAGAGGGCGTAAAATATTCTTGTCATTTACTCTGATTTTGCATGGATTCCCTGCCGTAACATTACTTATCCCTATCTTTTTTGTCATAGCAAACTTAGGACGTATACCCATCGTTGGCGAGTTTATTGGGTTCAATAAATCAGTTGGTATTGCACTCGTGATGGTCGCATTTGAATTGCCTTTAGGGGTTTGGTTGATGAAGGGCTTCTTTGATGGCATACCGTGGGATATAGAACGCTCTGCAATGATCGATGGAGCATCTCGGTGGCGTGTCTACTGGGAAATCCTGTTACCACAAATTCGCCCAGGTTTATTGGCACTCGGTATATTTGCGTTCTTAGGCGGTTGGAATGCCTTCCTTATCCCTAAAACCTATAGTACAGGTGCTGGAACAGTTAATCTTCCTGTCTTTCTCAGTCAATTGATTGATGAAACTGCACCTGTGAATTGGAATCAGGTAGCGGCGGTTGGTTTGTTTCAACTTATTCCAGTATTTATCCTTTTTATCTTTGCCCAAGAATATCTACTCAACATCTATGCAGGTGGTACAAAGGGCAGTTCCTAATACTTATTCCAACAACTTATTGTGATTACTGTTTGACTAAGGACATATTATGAAAGTTAAGATTGAAAACCTAACGAAAAAGTTCGGTAATGTCGTTGGAGTGCAAGACATCAACCTTGATATAAAAGATGGTGAATTTGTTGCTTTCTTAGGCCCTTCTGGTTGTGGTAAAACAACCACCTTATTGATGCTTGCGGGTATCTATAAGCCAAGTGAGGGTTACATACGCTTCGATGAACGTGTTGTCAATCAAGTGCCGCCAAGAGAACGAAACATAGGCATGGTCTTTCAGAGTTATGCTTTATATCCACATATGACTGTGTTTGGTAATATTTCGTATCCACTGAAACTGAAAAATGTTCCTAAAAAAGAGCAGGTAGAACGGGTACACCGAGTTGCAGATGTGATGGGAATCGGTAATTTGTTAGATCGTCGTCCCGGTCAACTTTCAGGTGGGCAACAACAACGGGTCGCTTTAGGACGCGCTTTAGTTAAAGAGCCTGATATTTTATTATTTGATGAGCCACTTTCAAACCTTGATGCTCGGTTACGTTTAACAATGCGCGGTGAAATTAAACATCTGCAAAAAGAATTAGGGATTACATCTATTTATGTAACACACGATCAAGTTGAAGCGATGACAATGGCTGACCGCATTGCAGTTATGAATGGCGGGCATTTACAGGCGTTTGATCCTCCTGAAGAAGTTTATGATCGCCCGAAGACCTTGTTTGTGGCGGGATTTGTTGGCAATCCACCAATGAACTTGATAAATGTGAACGTCTCACATACAGATGAGGGATTTATTGCTAAGAATTCATCACTCAAAATAGTTGTTCCAGCCGATCGAGGTAAACAACCCGCAGAATTTGATGGTGAGGTCATCATGGGGATACGTCCCGAAGATGTAACGATCTCTGCGGATGGTGAACTTGACGGAGAAATTTTTGTGGTCGAGCCTTTGGGACGTGAAGATTTAATCGATGTACGAATTGGTGAGAATAGTATCTTATTATTAGCCAACCCAGAGGACAATCATAAACAAGGTGAGCGTGTTAAAGTCCATATGGATATGACTCAAATTCAATTCTTCGATCCTAAAACCGAAAAATCATTATTATGGGTATAAACCATAATCCTTAACAACATAATATAAAGGAGATGGGGGCGATAATCAAAACTTGCCCTTACACTTAACATGACAACAGATACCCATTTCAAAACATTGGATACCACCCACAAATCCGAAGCAGATTTTAAAATTGCACAAGAATATGCTCCTAAAATTCGATTTGATACAAAAGAACCTTTTTATCCTTCGGTAATTGGATATACAGTGTTTCGTGAAACTGCAAAATCTGCATCATTTCCTCGTATGATAGAAGTTCCCAAAGCTGTAGAATTTGCGATTGAATACGCGGTCTGGTGGGATTGGGATATGGGGCATCTGTATGAATTAGAACATATTTGGGTCTATGTCGGAGCAGATGGTGTAATTGTCGATGGTGAAGCAAGTTGGCATGGTGGTTATCATCAAATGCTGACTGAAGATGGGAAACTACCAATAGAAGATGGTCAATTAACAGTCCATTCTGAACCTGGTAAACATGCCTTTGCCCCGTCGATTCAATGGCTATTGGAACGTAAACCCCAAACCTTATCGAGCTGTGGTATCACTGCTGGGAAAATGGGCGTTCATGTTACCCCTCTATTCGAAGGACTTATTCATGACCGTACACCACTCAATAACCGCCTAGTACATACCTATCTTGAACGTCAAGTCTTTGAGCCAAGCTATGATTTTAGCAATACTTTTAATATAAACGATGCTGTATTCGTGCCATGGGATAACTTGTTTCAGTGGATACCTTCTCGAATAACTTGGTGGACACAAGAGTTGAATCGTACAATTCCACCTCATGAACGGCGTGGTATACGGATTGCACATCGTGGGGCTTCTGCTTATGCTCAAGAAAATTCACTTGAATCATTTCATAAAGCGGCAGAACTTGGATCAGATATGGTAGAGGTTGATGTTCGTATTACAGCAGACAATCAGCCTGTTATTGCTCATGATGCGAGTTTAAAGCGTCTCTATAACGTAGATGGTCAAATTTCTGATTTTACATTGGAACAACTCAAAGAAATCACACAATCTAGCCCAATTTCAACATTTGAAGAAACGGTAAAAGTTTGTCGTGAATTACATATGGGTCTCTATCTCGATATCAAAGAGATAAATGAACAAGCAGCAGCTATAATATTTGAAGTTATAGACCGTCATCACTTTATGAAGAATGCTATCTTTGGATCATTCCGCCCTGATCATTTAGCTGAAATCAAAGCTAATCGCCCTGATGCGGTGACATCAATTCTGTTCGGATCTATTCATGTTGACCCAGTTAAGCTCGCACAATCTATTCAAGCCGATTATGTACATCCCTGCTGGGAACGGCGCGCAGCACAGCCTCATAAATTGCTTACAGAAGAATGGTTAAATGCAGTACGTACAGCGAACCTCGGTATTGTTTGCTGGCATGAAGAACGACCTGATGAGATTAAAGCACTCTGGAATCTTGGTGTTGATGCAATTTGCTCGGACATGCCAGAATTATTAGTCAAGAAAGAATAATGTGTGCTTTTAAGAGGTTCTTCTTAATAATTATTTTGTCAATAATAAGGCAGCGACCTAGTCAACATTTTACTACATCGTATTTGCGTTTATCATCTAAAGATACGATAAATACGGTTCTGTTGCAAAGAATGGAGGAATGAATTATGCTGTGAAGTCATTGTCTAAATCCATCCCATCGATTATGGAAGCCCATGAGAAATCTATTCAAATGGTATCATTACGAAGGAGAACTCATTATATTATGTGTGAGGTGATATTTGCGCTATGCGCTCAGTTATCGTGATTTAGAAGATATGAT
>CAYGTY010000202.1:3596-11009 GCA_964352825.1 uncultured Anaerolineaceae bacterium | reverse complement strand
TATGATTATTCAATTGTGATATTTAGGGTCTAGTCACAACCACGTCCTGTTGCTGGGTCACAACTGCTACCACCAAAGGTTGCTGTTGTGATGATTACGCCACTACCATTACCTTCGTCACGATCATTATCGCGGTCTTTATCTTTTTTCTTATCATCGTCATTTGACTCAGGCTCACGGGTTTCCTGTGGTTCAGGTTGTGATGGGACTGCTGTTGGTTCAACTATTTCTTCGGTTGTTTCATCAACTCGTGCTGCTTCCCGAGCGGCTTGTACAGCAGGTAGAAGCAAGCCAACAAGTGTTTCTGGGTCATTTTCTGCGATAAATCCAAAGTCAGTTTGCCACCAGTTTGAGCCACCTTCACAGATCGGTTGACCATAGATGATTGTAGTCTGTCCCATGTCCAAGCGTCCAATCACATCACCATTTGGGTTAGCACGTCGGTTCATACTTGCTCGTACAGGTTCAACCTCTAAGCCAGCGTATAAGATTGAACTTGGGCAGGTTGATGCTTGTGCTTGCTGTGCGTTCATTGGTGTCAGGTAGTACATCACCAACTTACGGTCAAACATACCTTCTTGTTCATAAAGCCAGTGGGAGTATTGACCAACCACTTCTGGATACCAGCCGACTTGACCGTTTTTCTCAATTTGCCACCATGTATAGAAGCGGTCAAAACCATTTGGGTCAGGGGCTTCTGTTACACCTTTACCAGAAGGATTATATGCAGGTTCAACATCGATTGCAGTACAATATGGTCCATCTACAACTGTCCCAAAATTAACACCTTGATACAATTCTTGTGGTGTGAGTATCACACTTTCAAGATTGCCAACGATACCTGTAAGCGGTGTTTCATTAAGGATGTCAATATAGACACCTGTTGCATATTCACCCATCGCTACCTTGGAATCATCAAATTGCCATTCTAGATATGAGTCTTCGATATTTGTTGGGAATTGTTGATACCCATGACCATCTAATAAGACATCCATACCGATACTGAGATAAGATGGAGCTGTACCATCACATGAGAAAAGTTGAGCGTCGGATGGTGCGATTTGGTCATTGTTTGCCCCTGGGACAGTTGTGATTGGGGGTTCAACATAAGGTAACATATAACGAACTTCGACACCTGTAACCAATACGGGTACATCAATATTGATGTCATTCAAGTTAGGGTTATTTTGCTGTGCGCCTTCCCAAGCATGAGAGATGTCATAGGCTTCGTTAAATTTAATAGTCTCAATCGCCCACATGCCATTATTCAATTGCCATAAACGGGCAGTTAACGATCCTTCAGTCAAACATGTGCTTTTATCACCAATGGTTACGACATCCCCATGTTTAAAGTCCATAACAGGATTCATTGTTTGTGGGCTATCAAAGAGTTTGTTTAATTCGCTGAAAGCATTGGCTTCCACTGCATAGAGAGCGTATAAGACCAGTTCGGGGTCTTTATTGTCATAGACAATCTCATCAAAGCTAATCATCGTTGTCCGTGACGCATCGATGCCTTCACTCATATAAGAACCAGCGGCAGTATCACATGCGTCAGGTAATGGTGCAAAATCATCAGGCGCATTATCGAGTATGCCACCGGGTAAAATTTTGTATCCGCCGATTGCTGGTGGAATATGAGGAACTTGTATTTTATCAAGCCCGTTGATGACGATGTTTGTGTTAATAGTTGGTTCATTTTCATCGGCAATCACTGCGCCGACTGCCAACAAACTGATAATGACGAGAATGAGAATTTGTTTAATATATTGCTTTTGCTTATTCATGGTGCTTGTATAACTCCCATAGATATATTTATCTTATGCGACTCCCTTTTTGGTGTCGCCTGTTCATGATTAACATATTAGGCGAGAGGGAGAGGGGTTGACACCACTCTTAAGAGGGGTAGGCTATTCTTTTTATTATATTTTTATCATTCAGTCTCTCATAGGATAACATGCCCTAACCAAAATACAGATTTTGTGTCATCATCTGAGGCGATTATTGACAGGAAGAAATGATACCTTATGCCAAGCTCAAGCCTCGAAAAAGCCTTATTGACAATGATATTAATAGGCTATTTGATTGTCGGAACATTATTTGCGATACAAGTCCCTGATTGGCAAGCTCCTGATGAGCCAGCCCATTATAATTATGTGGCGCAAGTCGCAAATGATGGCTGTTGCCCAATGATTGAAGACGGTGATTGGCAGAGTGCATATCAAGCGGAGCTTACAAGTATCAAGTTTGCTTCATCAGCATTAGATAGACTTGATACTATCCAATATGAAGACCACCAACCTCCCCTCTATTATCTATTGGCATCACTGGTGTTTAAACTAAGCAATGGCAGTTTAACCGCCTTACGATTATTTTCGATGCTGTTGGGGGCTGGTGTTGTCATTCTCAGCTATATGATTGGCAAACGCGTCTTCCCAAATCAGCCCCAAGTCGCGCTCGGTGCAATGGCGTTGGTTACCTTCCATCCTCAGCACCTCAGTATGATTACATCCGTCAATAATGATGCCCTCGCCGAAGTCATTATTGCTGTCGCTTTACTTTGGATTATCCGTTACCTCCAAGCTAGCAATATCCCTGTATGGCAATTTGGGCTGATTATGGCGGTGGGTTTATTGACGAAAACAACCACTTACTTTTTAGCAGGGGTCATCCCTCTAGCTATTCTTTTAAGGTGGTATCAAGAAAAAGGCTCTATCCAAAGTTTAATTAAAGCATGGGCAATATTCTTGGTGATTGCGCTCGGGATTGGTGGTTTGTGGTGGATACGGAATTTCGGTGTCTATGGTTTCCCAGATTTTCTCGGATTACGCGCCCATGATGCAATTGTCGTAGACCAACCGCGCACCGCAGAATATATTGCAAATAATGGCATGGCAGTCTATATCCGTGAGATGATACGGGTCACATTTAATAGCTTTTGGGGGCAATTCGGCTGGATGGCTGTTCCATTAGATAATGTACTCGGTGGCTGGATTTATCGTGGTTTTGCAATATTGATGACTATTGGTGGGAGTGGTTTATTGGTGGCGCGCTTACCCCGACAAGCAGAATCCGATACCCAACAAGAGCCTCGCACCCAATGGGCCGTATGGGTAATTTTAACCATCACCCTTGTTTTAGCTGTGCTGGCATATCTCTATTACAATACAGAATTTTTGCAGTGGCAGGGACGTTATATGTTCTCAGGTCTGATTCCCTTTGCCTTGATTTTAGCTTATGGTGTTGATGGGTGGCGCACTCGTTTATTCGGACGTTGGGATATATCACGCTGGTTGACTGTTTTGCTATTTATGGGAATTGCACTCGTCGATATTTATTTACTCTTTACCGTCATCGTCCCCAATTTATCGCCCTAAAAAGCCACTCAATACCGACGCAACCACCATTGCCCTATGCCACCTACAGTTATCAGTGCAAGGGATAGCAATAATACATTACGCCATAGGGGTGTTTCGCCTGTATTGGGTAAGCGCGTCACACTGATAACCTGTGCGGATATGTCAGCATCTAAGCGGTTATCGATAATAAAGGGTAGCGGTATATCAGAATTAATCCGTGTAACAATCTCTACAGTCACAGTTTGATTGGGTGCAAGCTCATCTAGGCGATATTCAACCACCTGCCCATCAATAGAGACTGTACCTTCAGATACATCCACAGAAATAATCGACAGATTATTAGGAATCGAATCATCAAAGCCAACAAAAGCCAGAGCCGTATTGCTTGGATTCCGCAATGTGATTGTCCATGTCACTAAATCATCAGGTGATGCAAAGAAGGGATTTACACTCTTCGAGACATTGCCCTCGCCGATAATCCGACTCTGCGATAAATCACTGGTATTACCAGAATTATCTGAACTTATGACACTACCATCACTAGCATCAACAACATCACTATCGTCAACCAATCCACGCGCCAAAATTCCGACTTTGCGCGGTTCTGATGTCTCTAGCAAGTCACCCGAAATTGCATCACTCGCCCGTTGTGCAAAGGAGTTCCAAGCAATCGTTTCAGGGTCAGCGTCCCCATTAATCAGCATCGGTACAATAAACTCCATCTCTTGGGCAGGCTGGAAAAATGGGTCACTATTCCCTGCACCAAAAGGCACAATAATGCGGAAGGCTCGAACATCTGCAAAATCATCGGGTACTGCTGTCCAATCATCCACACATGTTCCCACAGCTTGCCATGAGTTCGTGTTATTTGCACTGGAAACCTCAGGACGACAGGGATTAATCGAATCCGAGTATTCAATTGTTATATCAAGCCCCTGTGTAAAGGCATTATTGGGTGTGACAAAATCTGTGATATATGCGAGCCATTCTGTTTGCCGTGATGCTGAAACCAGTGGTTGACCTGAGCCAGCATCACCCACATAGGGCAAAATATTATAGGCAATATAATCAGTTATCGGGACATTACCCGCATTCTGCATTCGCATTTTATATAAGAAGGGTTCGTTAAATTCACCTTGTGCCACACAGGGAAAACGAGTGAAACGTGTATTTGTACCATCATCAGGGCAATTTGTGTCGGATGGGTTTGCAGGAATAATATTGGGATAATCTTCATCCCCTTGAATCCATTCAGAAGAAATCATTGCTGCTGCCTGCGTCACCGTAAAACTACCACTCGCAGAACAGGTTGTATCCCCTGCTGTAATACCATCTCCATCAATATCATTATTATCTATACCCGTTGTAGAGATACCTTGGCATATCAAGGTGTTCACATTAGAGACAAAGGACAATTCATTATTATATGTACCCGCAGGTGTGACAGGGACAACGCGTGTAGAGAATACAATTGTGATGGTGTGATCGCCAAATTCAGGTTCTGTTATCACAAGCGAATTAGGAACACCAGCAGAGCCATCAATTTGAATTGCTCCAGTAGGCACAGTATTCCCCCAAGTCCATATCAATTCTGTACGATTACCCATGGGCGTTACCGTCAAATTTGGGAAAACCTGTTCATTTGAAGGTATCCCTGCTGAGAACACAACAGCGTCCCAACTCACAAACTCTAACTCAGGCGGTAGCAAATCATAAATAGCGAGCCCATCAAGAGGTTGATTGGATGCTTCATTGACATTCAAAACCGCCTCAAATTGTAGAATTCCATTGGGAGGAGTCGTCTCGCTTAGTACATTCTTCACGGGCAAGACATTCGTAGATGTGGCAAGAATATCGGTATCAATATCTGAGGTATTCGGTGAGCCGACACTACTATTGGACACATCAGCGTACCCTTGATTTGTAAATGTACTCCCATCGTTTCCCGTTTGTGGCGTAAATACAATTTCAGGTGAATCAAACAGTTCAAATCCAACAGGAATGGAATCCACGAAACGCCATTCTACGATTGTAATATTATCTGGAGTCAAGCCAACAGGGAAATCTGCTGGCTCAAAAAGTGTATTTGAACTGCCATCAACTGTTCCTAAGAATGCCTCATTCGATAAGCTATCACAACAGATGTAAATCTCTGCTGTGATGGCTGGTGACCATGACCCACCCCAAATTTGCACAATATCAAAAACTGGATTTCCCAGACCATCAACAGGCATCGTATCACCAACAACAACCCCATCCAAAGCCACATTACTGTTGCTGACATCCAATTCTAAGAAGAAGCGACCTATCCCCCCTGCACCTAAAGGCGACCCAGTCTGCGTTTTGGTGACCTCTGCTTCTCGGTAATCCGCAGATAGAGGGGCATTATTACCAACTTCATTGATAAATTGCTCAGCCGATGACGATACAGGTAAACCTGTTGCACTCACAGAATTTAATACAGTCGCGCCAACACTAAAATCACTTGATGAATACAGTAAAGTGACTTCCTCTGAAAAACCACGGCTTGCAACTGTGACATTACTATAATTCCATGTAATCGTATGATTGATGGTATCAATAATAGGTGCAGGGCTACCCGTTGCATCGACAACAATTGCCCCAGTGGGATAGGTATCCACAACTGTCAATGTGTCCATGCCGAGGTTACCTGTCAGGCTATCGGGTGCAACTTCTACAAGATAGGTTACGTTGGTATCCAGCGCAGGATTACCATTCGGTAGACCGACTAAGTCTTTTCCGACATCCCATTGGAAAGTCGCAGGTTCAACATCAATATCCAATGCCGATGTGACCACGCCAACCCCATCATCAGGGTCTGTAATTGTGCCTGTGATAATGGTTGATATATCCACATCAGGGGAAGCAGATTCACGAATACGAACAGTCACAAGTGCTTCGGCGGCACTCCCGTCTTGATAATCTAATTGCGAGAGCGAAATATCTTGTCCAGCTATATTGCTATTGAATCCAGTCGGCACTTCAAAAGAAATAATTTCCAGATTGGGGTCAAGTGATGATGAAATTAATAAATCACCACAACTGACTTGGAGGCTGTTACATGAAAAACTGATACGAAACTGAACTTCATCCCCTGTCCCGAAAGGAGCAGAATATTCTGGAGCAAGACCGACATTTAAGAGTAATGTGCCTGCCGCAAATACAGATACAGTGTTGAATAAGTGTAGGAAGATAACACCCATTATGATAAGAGCTATCGAGGGCTTCTGAATGATTTTAGGGATGTGCATAGACTCATCTCATGAATGACGACACAATTACGAATATTATTTCATTTTAAGGCATCTTATTCTTTTACCAAATATCTATGATAGTACTTTAGGCACAAGAATAGTTAGTAATAATAGCTGGTCATGGTCTCTAGCCTATATACAGTAAGCATTTTTGACTGAAACATCTTTTGTTATATTATCCTTACTATGTCAATCTTCATGACATAAGCCACCCCAATCATAAAATAAGACCCGTCTAACTTTCATATTCCTAGTTGTCGAAAGTCAAATTCATAGCGTAAGGTGAATATATATAAATTCAGATACAGGTCGCATATGGCATCACAACGGCAACAGGTCGAGCAAGTTCTGGTTATCACACTCATATTAAATCTCATTGTCGCTATCAGCAAAATTGCGATTGGGCTTGTGAGTGGCGCGCTTGCCATCACAGCAGATGGTGTTCATTCATTAACAGACAGTGCAGGGAATATTGCAGGCTTAGTTGCTATTCGTATTGCAGACCAACCCCCTGATGATGACCATCCTTATGGACATAGCAAATTCGAGACCTTGTCCGCCCTATTAATTGGTGGTTTATTGCTACTCACAGCATGGGAGATGATACAAAGTATTATTGGACGCGCATTTGGTGGCGAAGCTCCAACCTTAACACCCATTACCTTTGTCGTATTGATTGCGACTTTGATTATCAATATCGTGGTCAGTCGTTATCAAATCCGTAAAGGAAAAATCCTTAAATCACAAATCCTGTTAGCGGATGCCAAAAACACCAGTGC
>CAYGTY010000202.1:0-3496 GCA_964352825.1 uncultured Anaerolineaceae bacterium | reverse complement strand
ATTGCCGAAATTGAAGTTCACTTTATGCCCAGCCCGATTGATGAACAAGATTATGTATTACGTGCGCGGGCTTGTGCCGATGCTTTAGGCTTATCCACGCATGAAGTCACGATTACAGATAGAGGAAACGGGAAAGTTTTGGAGTGCCATGTCGAAGTTCCCCCTCAACAAACACTCGGTGAAGCCCACGAACAAGTTTCACAATTAGAAGCCAGTATTCATTCTGAATTACCTGATGTGATACGGGTTGTCACGCATATCGAACCCGCGCAATCTGCTGATGAACCCAGCTTAGAAAGTCCACGTATTGTCACTGTGCAATCCCAAGCAAAAACCCTCTTATTAGAAAATTTTCCAACTGTCGATTGGCACGATTGGCAGACCCATGCGTCTTATCATGGCTTTAACCTCAATGTTCACGCCACCCTATCGCCCAAAATGACGATTGAGTCGGCTCATGCGATTGCAGAATCAGCAGAAACGCTACTCCGTGGCAACATCCATGAGTTATCGCGCGTGACGATTCATACTGAGCCATTTGACCATTAGGGATGAGTCGAAAGTGGAAAGTTGGGGATGGATAAAATGGGCATTAATCAGTGCTAAAACAATTTGTAGTATGCCCATCCTCGACAATATCATCTCCCATCCCCAGCCCTTCCCCAAATCTTTGGAGAAGTGGGCAAAAGTCTCCCCTTATTAAAAATAGGGGGAGATTTAGAGGGGGTATTGAAACAGTTGTAAAATAGAGTAGTTCATTATGTCCACTATTGTGTGCATTAGTTAAATAAGGAGTTTATACAGTATGAATGCAGATGCGTTCCGTCATTTTTATAATTACCATTTTGCAGAAAATCGCAAAATCTGGGATACACAAGTGATGGCAGTGACACAAGAGCAATTTGTCCAGCCGATAGCCTATTCTGTCGGGTCGATCCGCAATCAAGTTGTCCATATGATGCACGTTGATAATCTATGGTTTAGTGATTTACGGGGTGTCGAATTGCTACATCCTTTTAATCCTGAGGACTTCATTGAGCGCGATAAAATCCGTCAACAATGGGATGAGGTTGAAGCAACAATGCGTGACTACCTTAATGCTTTAACTGATGAGATGTTATTCCAAAAACCATTTGCAGACGGCGAGGATAAAGAGTTCATTTTATGGCAGGTGCTTCTTCATGTTGGTAATCATGGGACAGACCACCGCGCACAACTGCTTAGATTATTACATGATGTGGGTGTAAAAACCGAATCTCAAGATTACTTTTTTTATATTCACGAGAATCTATAGTCTCGATTTAGGTTTATGCTATCGTTACCTGACCCCCGCATTGTTTCGCCAATTCAACTGCTCTGATGACATTATGGGTTCGGTGCATGATAAATTGTTCGTCGGGCTTAACGTGTTGCATAATAAGACTGAGGTTCGCTTGAATGATGAGTGCCTCTTGTTTGAGTTCATCTAATTCATCACCCTCAACAATAAGCATTGCTGTTTTGGCAAGTGATGGCAGAAGCACAAGCCCCAACTCCCTCATAATCGTTGCACCCCAGACTGTATAGCGAAAGGATTCAAATCCCATCAGATGCCCACCATCCCCCAAATCAAAGGTTAAGAGATTTCCATTATCATCCATACAATCGACATCAATTTGAAGTGTCATAATTACCCATCCATTTAGCGAAAGTGTTATCCATAAAACACAAGAAAACTAATTTCTTATCTATAAACTCTATCACTTTATAGATTACTCTAAACATTACGTTTACTAAAACTCACTTGATGTTATACTTAACTATAGGTTAATAAAAAATTGAGGTACTTGTAATGGGCGCACGAATTTTGTGTGTAGAAGATAATTCACAAAATATGAATTTAATCCATTATATTCTCCAACAACACGGATTTAAGGTCATTGAAGCCTTTGATGGACTTAGTGGGGTAGAATTAGCACAAACAGAATCCCCTGATTTGATTTTAATGGACATCAACTTACCTGATATTGATGGTTTAGAAGTGGTATCTCGTCTCAAAGCAGACCCTAAACTACAGTCTATCCCCATTATCGCACTAACATCAAATGGTATGTATGGCGATGAAGAACGTGCATTAGCCGCTGGATGTGATGGGTATATCGTCAAACCTGTTAGCCGTATCACCTTGACAAATAAAATTGAACAATATTTGAACATAGCTGACTAATTAGTTTTTCTGTAAAATGGCAAGCTGTTTGTCATTATTTGGGAGTATTATTCTATGAGCGCAAGAATTCTCTATGTGGAAGACAATCCACAAAATATGGATTTGGTTTGCCGTATCCTCAAACATGTAGGTGGTTATGAAGTCATGGGTGCAGTTGATGGGTTAACAGGTGTGGATATGGCAATTGCCGAACAACCTGATTTGATCATTATGGACATCAATTTACCTGATATCAGCGGTCTAGAGGCAACCAACCGTATCAAAGCCGCACCAGAAACAGCGACAATCCCAATCCTTGCATTTACAGCGAATATCACAGAAAACGATCGTGTGACTTTTGCTGATGCAGGCTGTGATGGGTATATGTCAAAACCTGCTAGTGTTGATATTTTGCTCAACATTGTATCTGAATACCTCGCATCTTAAAGAACTGACTTCTGTAATATCCATATTGCACGGGTAAGCATCAAACTTGCCCGTTTCCAATATTCAGCAAGCTCTCAAAATCAACTCACCTTCATCTTACTAACGCCTCCTATAGTTTGGTCACTACAGTACATTGATAAGGAGATATATTTTTATGAATCGTGACGTAATTCGTCAGATTGCAGTGATTGTTGGTTTAATCAGTACGCTTATTGTAAATGGTCTAGCCAATGCACTACCCATTAATGGGCAAACCACAGGCGATATTTCTAATCGTCTACAAATCTTATTCGTCCCAGAAAATTATGTATTTTCGATTTGGGGCGTGATTTACACCTTTCTGATTATCTATACCGTCTATCAAGCACTACCCTCACAAAAAGAGAATCCAATTTTACGCAGGATCGGTTGGTTATTTGTTTTGTCCTGTTTCGGTAATATCGCATGGTTGCTAGCCTTCCACTACAATCAATTTTTGCTCTCCATGCCCTTGATGCTCATTGTGTTATTTTCATTGATTGGGATTTATATTCGTGCAGGTATCGGTACGTTGGCTGTCAATAATAAAGACAAATGGATGATTCACATTCCCTTCAGTATCTATCTCGCTTGGATTACAGTTGCGACCATCGCGAATGCAACTTATGTCCTCTATGATGCCAATTGGGATGGTTTTGGTATTGCTCAAGATGTTTGGGCTGTTGTGATGTTGATTGTGGCAACAGGTGTTGTCAGTGCATTAGTTTTACGCACCCGTGATATTGCGTATACCGCCGTCATCGTATGGGCATTTATCGGTATCGTTATCAAACAACAAGCCTACCCAAGTGTTGCGATTACGGCAGGATTAATGACAGTTGTTGT
>CAYGTY010000201.1:0-11016 GCA_964352825.1 uncultured Anaerolineaceae bacterium | reverse complement strand
ATTTTCGATTCAACAAAACTGTTCTATTGATAAGATTTGTTAACTCCTTTATATGAGTTATTTGACGGGAATCAACTTACTCAGGATAATAGGGGCTATAGTTTATTGTGCTTCTACAAGTTGGGTTGTATTAATGGATTCTTTGATAGGTCAGAAATTAGGTGATTTCACAATAATTGAGCGCATTGGGCAAGGTGGGGCGGCTGTTGTTTATCGCGCTGAGCAACCTGCCATGAAGCGTGAAGTAGCATTAAAAGTGATTAATGTTATTGAAGCGAGTCAACACGGCGATTTCTATAAACGTTTTGAACGAGAAGCCGCTGTCATTGCGTCACTAGAACATGCCCATATTCTACCTGTCCATGATTATGGTATCCAAGGCAATTGGGCATATATGGCAATGCGCTATTTGCGAGGTGGCTCACTCAAAGATATTTTACGGGCTGAACAGCTACCCTTAGACCGTGTCTTAGATTTGTTTGCACAAGTCGCAGGTGGTTTAGCGTATGCCCATAGCAAAGGGATTATCCACCGTGATATTAAACCTGCCAATATTATGCTTGATGAAGAGGGCAATGCCTATTTAACTGATTTTGGGTTAGCAAAAATGGTCAAAGGTGAACAAGAGTCAACCCAGTCAGGGCAGATTGTAGGAACCATCACCAATATGGCACCCGAACAACTACGGGGTGAACCTCTTGACCATCGTGCTGATTTATATGCACTTGGTATTGTACTTTATGAAATGTCTGTGGGAGAAACACCATTTAAGACGGATAATAAAAGCGATATTATCTCCTTAATCTATAAACACTTGGAAGAAGACCCTGCACCACCGAGTACCTATGATGCGAATATCCCACCTGAGTTGGAAGCAACGATTTTACGGGCAATTGCAAAACGCCCTGACCAACGCTTCGATAGTGCTGCCGCTATGTTAGAATCGCTTGCGCCTTTGCGGACACAACTCTCATCATCTGCAATTACATTACCTGCTGTGGATGCTGAATTACTTAAAATCGCACGTCATACCGATAGCACCATCCAAACCGAAATTGGTGCAAATAATAAGAATCCGATTCTTATTGTATCGATTGTGGCTGTACTGATTATTGCTTTATTTGTGGGTTTGATTGTGATGAATGATTTATCATCACGCCCACAACCACGCCAACCCCATAGTGTTCAATCAGGTGTGAGTGCAACCAGTAGTGAAATTGTTCCCACGATTGATGAAATTGAAAGCGCAAAACAAGCACTTGGTGAGGATGGCTTTGTTGGTATTATCGCCTGTAACCTCAGTAGCGAATATCATGCGACACTCAATCGTGAAATCGGTAGTTTCTTGCTAGAACAAGGTATCTCACGCAAGGTCTATGACAGTGAAAATGAAGCCTATGACCAGATTCCGATATTAGAGCAGGCACTTGCAGAAGGCGCGCAAGGTATCATTTTGTGTCCATTGGATTATTCTTTATTAGATGCACCTCTGGAAACCATCGAAGCGAACAACGTCCCATTTGTCTTGCTTTCCAATGAAGATAACTTATATGGTGGGGTCAGACTATCGGGTAATGAAGATAATTATAGTATGGGATTGACGGTTGGTGAGTTTGCAGGTGAATTAATTCAAGACGAATTAGATGGCGAGGCAAAGGTTGTTATCCTCGATTTCCCTGATATGCCGATTATTGTTGAACGAGCTGATGGGCTGGAAGATGGACTTCTGTCCGTTGCCCCATCTGCCGAGGTTGTAGGACGATATATCGGCGCATTAGAAGATAATGGGCGTGAGTCGATTGAACAGTTGCTTGAAGATGACATTGACTTTGATGTGATTTTGAGTATCAATGATGCCGGGTCTTATGGTGCGATTGTTGCTTTAGAAGAAGCTGACATTGCACAAGATGCAGTTATGATTGCCAGTATTGATGCAGAGCGTAAAGCTGTTGATTATATGCGTGAGGGGCGGTTTATTCGGGGGTCTTTATCTGTGGGACGACAAGAGATGGCATTAACCTCTGCAAACGTCATGATAAAAATGTTGGCAGGTGGGGTTATCCCAGAGTCCATCATTATTGAATCAGGGGATATGGTTACGCCTGAGACACTGATCGAAAATTAGTCAATACCTTAGCAATATCTGTTTTATATCACCACCACTGAGGGCTAAAAGCCACTCAGCTAGTAAAAAAACAAGTCCACTGAAAGGGACTCTAAGAACCTCTTTAGCAGGTTTCCTTCATATTCTAGCCTATGGTTTGAACCATAGGTGGAGTAATTGAATAATAAGCGGGTCTTTTTAAGCTATTTTTTTCTTAAATTGACAGGAGTGGGGCGACTCGCCATGTCACTCCTACGGAAAACACTTGTTTTTTATTTTGGTGAACATATTGATAATCAAACATCCAAAGGTTTTTTGAATGCCTGAATCGACTGTCTATAGTGATGTATTTGTTTCTTATCGACGTTTAAATGTCGATTTTGTCAAAGACTTTGTAGAAGCAATTAAAGAAGAAGGCAAAGAAGTTTGGATTGATTGGGAAGATATTCCCCCAGGGTCAGAGAGCTTTACTGACGACATCAAACGAGGTATCGAAGGTTCAAGCACATTTATTGCAATTCTCAGCCCAGAATATCTGGATTCGACGTATACGGTTGACCTAGAATTAGGATACGCCGCTGAGTTAAATAAGCGGATTATCCCAGTTGTCTATCGTAAATTTGAAGACTATACCGTTCCCGCGAGTGTCAGCCATATAAACTGGATTTATTTTATCCCCCATGCTGGTCAAGAGAATAATTTTGATGAAGGGATTGCCCGTGTCATTGAGGCAATGGATGTTGATTTTGATTATATTCGCGACCATACCCGATTATTGCAACGAGCGCGTGAATGGGATGTGGCAGATAGGCAAGCAAGCTATCTTTTGACTGGTGCTGAAATCCATACGGCGGAAGCATGGTTAGCACAAAGCGCCAACAAAGAACCTAATGCGAGTAAGATTCATCACGAGTTTATTCAAGCCAGTCGTTTACACGATAATCAAGTGACTCGTCGTAACCTCAGTATTGCTGTTTTTGTGACCATGTTATCGATCATTCTGGCAGGGTTTGCTTTAGTCCAATGGCAAAATGCAGTTGAACAACAAGCCATTGCAGAAGAACAACGGGCGATTGCTATTTTAGAACGCGACCGTGCTGAGCAACAACAACGCTTATCCGATTCCCGTCGTTTGTCCGTACTATCCTTTGTTGCTTCCAATGTAGGTGAAGTCGATGCTTCACTATTATTGAGCTTAGAAGCCATTCAATCCGCTAATACGATTGACGCGATTGGCAGTTTAGTCTCGATATTTGAAAATATACCTTATTTACAGACCTACCTTTATGACCATTCCGACAAACTCAGTGCTGTTGCGTATCATCCATTTGATGCCATTGCTGTAACAGGCTCTGATGAAGGCAGTCTGGCAGTATGGGATATGGATGCTTTAGAGGTTAGATATGAGATTCCTGCAGATGATAACGATATTTGGGATATTGTCTTTCACCCTAAGGGTGATTATTTTGTGGTCGGGACAGAAGATGGTTCAATGCAAGTTTACGATACCGAATCGGGCGACGAATTAGCTAATATTGCTGATGTGCATCAAGGAACAATCACCAGCCTTGCCTATCATCCAGATGGCAGTTTACTTTTGAGTACAAGCTATGATGGCAATGCTATTCTATGGGATTCTGAGACCTTATTAGATGATGCACCTCAATTTAGTATCTTAACCAGTGGAGATTCTGAAACCACTCATACCGACTGGATATTGGATAGCACATGGAATTCTGATGGCACACAATTGGCTATCATCACATGGGATAATGTCTTGCAAATATGGGATACAGAATCCGCAGAGATTGTCTTTGACCCGATTCAATTAGCTCTTGGGGCATCCAATTTTTCGATTTCTGGTGTCTGGAGTCCTGATGGACGCTATATATTAATGGGGGATGTTTTGGGGAATATCCGCTTCATTGATGCAAGTAGCGGTCAATTGCTTGACTTCCAGCTTTCTCGTCACACTGACCATGTACGCAAAATTGTTTATCATCCATCAGGCGAATTTTTTGCATCGGTATCTCATGATGGAGCAATTATTTTGTGGGATGCGAATAGTGGACAACTCATCACAGAAAACTCGATTTTTGTGCATGGGAATCAAGTCCGTGACCTTGCCTTCTCTCCTGATGGTTTACAAATGCTAAGTGTGGGTGATGATGGACATGTGGTTGTCTTTGATATGACTCGCCCAAATCTGTTAGGTAAACATATTTTGACGCATGAGAGTGAAGTTTATGAGGTCATGTATACCGACGATAGCATCATTTCGGTTGGTTTAGATGGCAATGTTTATCAAACCGATACATCAACCAATGACAGCATTGTTTTATTCGCACCTGAGATTGGGCGTTTTACGGCTGCCGACTTATCTCCTGATGAGACGACACTCGCATTAGCAACCGATGCAGGTTTTATTCAATTGTTTGATATGGAATCATTTGAACCTTTAGGAGATGGTATTACCGCACATACGGCATCTATATTTGGTATCGAATTCAGCCCTGATGGTACATGGTTAGCAACAAGTGGCGATGATACATGGGTGCGGGTCTGGCAAGTGGAGAACCTCAAACAAAATGTTGTGTCAAACTATGAATTCCAATCGCACTCTGATGGTGTCTTAGATGTAACATGGCATCCAACAGAACCTATTTTAGCATCTGCCAGCCGTGACATGACTATTCATCTAACCCGTTTGTCTGATGATCTATCAGGGGAAGTAGTTGCTGTGTTAGAAGATCATAATGATGATGTCGAAACAATTGTATTTAGCCCTGATGGTTCTTTATTAGTATCAGGGGGGCGTGATGATACGATTGTCATATGGAACGTGGAAGATGCTTTAGCTGGTAATCCACAATCTGAATTACTAGGTAGCCATAACGATTGGGTTTTATCCCTCGCCTTTAGTTCTGATGGTCAAACACTTGTCAGTAGCTCGCGTGACCGTTCTATAATTTTATGGGATATGCCAAGTTTACAAGAAATCGGTGGTACATTGACGCATCATGATAGCTGGGTATGGTCGGTGGTATTTAGCCCTGATGGTCAACAAATTGCTACAGGTGGTCGTGATGATCGCCTTGTCATTTGGGATGTGAATCAGGACAACTGGAAAATCCTCGCTTGTGATATTGCTAATCGCTCATTTTATGATGATGAATGGACACAATATAAACCCGATACGCCTTATCGTGAGACTTGCCCAACCGAAAACAACTAGCCACCTGACTAGCAGAAACTAGCCATCTGCCTGATTACGCGAAGTGAAATGTGCCGTAATATAAGGATATATTCATAAACGTAATCATCTATATCTCCGATGGAAAGACTGTGGCGACATGGAAAACAAGAAAATTCTTTATATCGAAAGTAATCATATCAATATTCGCCTCATGACTCGCACCTTACGTACAATGGGATATGAACTCATCGTTGCACAAGATGGTGACGAAGGTATTCAGATGGCACTCGACAAAATGCCTGATATTATTCTTCTGGATATTAACTTACCCCAGATTGATGGAATTACCCTGATTGATGTGTTTAAGTCTTACTTCCAAACCCAACATATCCCTGTTGTTGTTCTCACTGATGAAGACAATTATCATACAAAACTTATTGCACAAGAATCAGGCGCAGATGCTTACCTTGCAAAACCAGTCAGCCGTGGCAAACTATTACGTGTCTTGCAAATGTTGACAGCACAGCCTGTCCGTATTGCCTAATATCAACGATGATGGGCATGTATCCAGCCATTACGAATAAATGAGGATTGCTCTACGGTGATAAAAGCATCTTCTTTAATATCTCGTGTGATGCGGATAACTTCTGGTAAATCTCGTCGATGTGTAATAACGCGCAATTCGGATACTTCGCCCTTTGCACCTTCACCAACAATTTCAGTTACGCCGTGGTCAGCTTCGCGTAATGCCACCGCAATCTGATGGGCAATCGGACGTGATGCAATAATCGTAATGTCATCATAGGCATGATAATATTTATTTTCGATGAGCGTTCCTACATATCCGCCTACAGCAAATCCAAGGACATATGCACCAAGATTAGGTACGTTTTCTAGGTCTGTAATCACTTGTCCTGCTGTATATGCAAACAATAGAGATTCCATAGACGCAAATGCAAATGCCCATCCCTTCTGCCCACGCGACATTAATACCATACGGATTGTGCCAACCGCATTATTTAACACACGTAGGGTAAAGATTAATATCGGCAAAAAGTGTGGGTCAAACAAATTCATCTCAATCTCCATATGTTAAGGTATTGACCCATTCTGCTAAGGTTTGACGTGTTACAACTTGTACTTGTGGTGATAGCCTACGTCCGGGGCTACTTCCTCGACCGAATTCTAATGTGGGTTCAAAACGTCCATTATCCAACACAATCATAAAGTCACTCAAGCGTTGGATGTCATCCCCTGCAGTTGATTTATCGAGACGGGTTTGGATGGTCTTAGTAATACGGTCTGCTTGTTGTTGGCTATCCAAGATTAATGCAATTCCACGTTGCGTGATGCCCAGTGGTAAATCATATAATAAATCAAATCCCATCACATCAGATTCCAATGGCTCGCCCCATGTAAAACCGCTCGCAATCACATAGGCTTTAAACAAACGGTTAACATCGGCATAAGATAAATTCGCAACCGCATCAGCCGTCAATGAGTCTACAAAATCTTTTAATTGACGATCACTGATTAAAGCTAAATCGCTTCCTTCGGGTTCAGGTTCATCCACAAATAAGGGTGGTTGAATTTTAAGCCAACTTGGAGCATGGGCTTGTACTGTTTCTAGCACACTCGCAAATACCTCTGGATAGATCGGATTCGCATCGACTTCGACAACATCTTCACCTTTTTCTCGTAAGAGAGCAATGCCCGCTTGATATTTGTCAAAGCGTTGTTGCAGATTTTTTTCAAAGAGTTCTTTATCTTCGGGACGATTTCGCATCCGTGCATAACAATTGGCTGGGCTAACATTGAGGAAGATTGTTAAGTCAGGTCGGCGCGCCCAATGATTGATGTGATAAACATCTTCCATTGTCAAGCCACCTGTCGATTGATACACCAGTGACGACAGCGTATAACGGTCAGAAATCATGATTCGGGGTGCTTTGTCATAATCCAGAAAAGGATTAATCACGCGGTCATTGTGGTCAGCGCGATTAAGTGCAAAGGCAAGTGCAAGAGCTAATGGTGAGGCTTTAATCCGTTTGGTCAATACATCCCGAATGAATAAACCCCCTGCTGATGGATCGTGCGGTTCAAAGGTTAAGGCGACATGATTACCATGTGTTTGTGAGAGCGTTGAGCGTAACTGACGGGTGATACCTGTCTTACCTGAGCCATCCATACCTTCAACCACGATAAACAAGCTATTTTCTGTCATCCTATACCCTTCAGCAGTTATGTGAATCTTCAAGTGCTTAGAATAGCGGTTGTGAGAGTAGTTGGCAAGCGAGCTTGAGTTAAAATTTATTAACTGATGCTTCTTATAAAAGCAAAAGCCCATCTCAATAGAACTAAGACAGGCTTCTGAAGAAACTTATTTAACTATCACCACCACCAAGTTCGGCAAGAAGGGCTTCGGCATCCTCGCGATAAATGGTGTCTGGGTCAATTTCTAAGAATGTTTCTAAATCTTCAATCGCCTGTAAGGTGTTACCTAAACCGTCATTTACATAAGCACGGTTGTAGTAGACGATGGAATAAGATGGATCAAGTGTAATCGCTTGACTATAATCATCAAGGGCATTCGGTAAATCACCCATATAATCATAGACGATACCACGATAATTGAAACTTTGTGCATTGGTCGGATCGAGTTCAATCGCTAGACTGAAATCTTCTAGCGCTTCATCATAGCGTTCTGCTAAACGTAATACCCGCCCACGGTTATGAAGTTCGACAATTTGTACACCTTCATTTTCAATCGCGCGTGTAAAGTCGTTAATAGCGAGGTCAAACTGATTAAGGTCTTCATGACATAAACCACGATTATTAGCTGAAATGTCATCAGTAGGGTCAATTGATAAAAGGACTGTATAATCGGCAATACAAAGTGCAAGTTCACCCATTTGCCAATAGGCTAAACCCCGATTACGACGGGCAATCGCATAGGTGCTATCGAGGGCTAATGATTGATCGAGGAAGGTAACGGCGGTTTCATAATCCCCAATCAAATAATAGGAATAGCCGATATTATTCAGATAAACTGCATCATCGGGTTCAAGCTCAGAAGCTGTCCCAAAGTCAGCAATTGCATCTTCATATAATCCTAAATCAAGATAGAATAGCCCGCGCGAATTATAATTTCCTGCTCGTGGATTCACACTAATTGCCTGTATATAATCTGCTTCTGCATCTTCATAACGCCCTAAGATGAAGTAGAGTTCACCACGATTGACGTAGGTAATATCATCGCTTGGATCAATCTTAATTGACTCGTTATAAGACTCTAAAGCGGAATCGTAATCTTCTATTATAACTTGAGCATAGCCTAAGTTATTCCATGCAATTGAGTTTTGACTATCGAGTTGAATCGCCCGTTCATATTCGGGAATTGCTTCTGTGGTGCGCCCTTGCAAGTCATAGACATATCCACGGTTCGCATAATAGCGTGAGGCAGTTTTGTCTAAATCAAGTGCGCGAGAAAAATCACGAACTGCTGAATCGTAATCACCGAGGCAGATAAAGGCTAAGCCTCTATCGTTAAAGTCTTCAGCCCCAGCACCTTGTTCGATAAAGCTGGTGACGATCCCACGGGCTTCACTTTGGTCAGCATAGGTTGTACCTGCTATACAAGCACGCGGTCCTGACATGATGGTACTGATATAGGCATCTATATCATTGAGTACGGTTGGGTCATTGGTTAAGGCACTATAGGTCTGTAAATCTGCAATCGCACTATCAGCTTCGTTATTGTTGGCATACGAACAACCGCGATATAAATAGGCATCACTTAATTCTGGGTTGAGGTCAAGTGCTTGCGAAAAGAGTGTAATCGCAGTGTTGAAGTCATTGCGCGCACTCATCTGTAAACCTGTGTTGACTAAGGTTTCTGCAGGTGTCGTTTGAGTTGTGACCGATGGCTCAACAGCAATCACATCGCAGAGTTCAATATCTTGTGCAAAAGCAGGCGATAGAAGGCTGATTGAACTTAAACTTGTAACTAAGAGTATCCAAAATAATCGACGTAACATGAGGGTATCCTTGCTCATAATAAAAATTACAACTGATACATTGATTGTAGTATAGACTGAATAGATTGCAAAAAATATAAGAAGACTTATAAAAAATTAATTGAATCGTCGTTAGATTAATGGTATGATTAATCTAATCATCGTTAGATTAATTTGAGCGAGGTCTTAAAACCCTTATGAATATGGAACAACAAGTCGAAAAATTATACCAAGGTTTTGATTTTTATAATGTAGATATGCACTTTACAGATAAACAAAAAGAAACTCGTCAGCTCGTTCGTGATTATGTTGAAATGGAAGTGATGCCAAACATCAACCCGTATTGGGAAAAAGCTGAATTCCCATGGGATATTGCTCGTAAGATGAAAGACCTGCCGATTATCGGTGGGCCGTTGTTTGAACATGGTGCACCGGGCTTGGACTTTGTTGAAATGGGTCTCGTGATTTATGAGTTAGCCAAAGGTGACGGTAGTGTTGGCACATTCTATGGCGTTCACTCAGGTTTGGCGATGGGGTCAATCGGTCTTTTGGGTGATGAAGAACAAAAAGCTCGCTGGTTACCTGATATGGTGACACTCGATAAAATTGGTGCGTTTGGTCTGACTGAACCTCATGTTGGCTCGAATGCAGCCCATGTTCAAACCACAGCCCGCAAAGATGGCGACGGCTATATCTTGAATGGTGCGAAACGCTGGATTGGAAACGCGTCTATCTCCAACGTGTTGATTATCTGGGCGCGTGATGAAGAATCAGGCGAATTTGGTGGCTATGTTATCGAAGACCCTCAAGAAGTTGAAGGCGTTACACTTACTGACATCTGGGGGAAAATTGGTAAACGCTCCGTCCTCAATGCAGACATCACCCTTGAAAATGTTCGTATCCCAGCAGAAAACAAACTGGCTTATGTCAAGAGCTTCAAAGATACGGCTCGTGTCCTCGGCATGGGACGTTATGGTGTGGCTTGGGAAGCGGCAGGCGTGGCAGCAGGTGCGTTTGAACTTGCGCTGAAATACACTAAAGAACGTGAACAATTTGGTAAACCGATTGCTGGCTTCCAGTTGATTCAACAGAAATTGGTTGAAATGGCAACTGAAGTTACGCTTATGCAAAATCTCTGCTATCAGATGTCCAACTTGATTGCACAAGGGCAACTAAGCGAAGGTATGGTGTCGATGGCAAAGTACAATAATGCTCGTAAAGCACGTTATGTCACACAATTGGCGCGTGAATGCCTCGGTGGTAATGGTATCGTGATTGATAATCATATTGCTCGTTTGATGCTCGACGCAGAAGTGATTTACACCTATGAAGGCACAAACGAAATCAACATGCTTCTCGTCGGTCGTGAATTGACAGGTATCAACGCGATTGTATAGCAATAGTTGAATGTAAAAAGTTAAAAGTAGAAAGTGGTCAATGTATTACTTTCTACATCAGATAAATATGAAAGCGGATGGCAAAAGCTGTCCGTTTTTGTTTGGCACAATGGCGTGATTTGTGCCGATTGTTTTTGTGATTGTGCCATGCTGTATCCCTTGGTGATATTGACTTTCTAATGTTTTAGGGTGTGTGTTGGCATTGGCACAGGTACTTTTTTATTTTGCCAAGCACCTATTTTTTGGGCTTTAATCACTGCCTGCTCGGTTGTTAATCTGCACGGTATGGACAGGATAGCATGG
>CAYGTY010000200.1:0-11052 GCA_964352825.1 uncultured Anaerolineaceae bacterium | reverse complement strand
TTTGATATGGGCGCAGAAATCATCAAAATCGAAGACCCGAATACAGGCGATTATGCGCGTTGGATGCCCCCGATGATTGATGGATTGGGTGCATTTTTTCGCAGTAGCAATCGTGGTAAAAAAAGTGTCATTATTGATTTAAAAACAGAAGATGGACAAGCTATCTTGCATCGCCTTGTGAAATCCGCCGATGTCGTGATTGAGGGATTTCGCCCTGATGTCACTAAACGTTTAAAAGCAGATTACGAGACACTCAAAGCAATCAATCCACGTATCGTCTATTGCTCACTGTCAGGCTGGGGGCAAACAGGACCCTATGCCGATATGAGTGGGCATGACCTCAATTATGTGGCGCTGAACGGCTTCCTCGGCGCACAAGAAACACCTCAAGCTCTCGGTGGGCAGGTTGCTGATGTTGGTGGGTCTTATGTCGGTGTGATGGGCATTTTAGCGGCACTGCTCAAACGCACCACCACAGGCGAGGGCGATTATATTGATGTTGCGCTATCTGAATCGGCGATGCCCTTAGCAATGGTGTCATGGGTAGAGTCGTTTATCAGCAAACAGGATAGAGGAAATTTAAGTTTAACAGGTGCAAATGCCTACTATCGTGTTTATTATGCCAAAGATAATGTGCCGATGGCATTAGGGGCGATTGAAGCAAAATTCTGGGCAAACTTCTGCACGGCAATTGAACGAACCGAATGGATAGACAATTATACTGACCCCAACCGACAACCCTATCTGATTCAATCTCTAACTAAGATGTTTAAGACACGGACAGCGAATGAATGGGGTAAGCTCTTGGGTAATGCAGATTGTTGCTTCACTCGGATTACACCGCCTCATGAATTAGCCGATGACCCCCATATTCAAGTGCGGGGGATGGTCGGTGTGACAGAGAATGGTGTTCCGTGGATGCGGAGTCCAATACGATTGATGGGTGATGACACAATTGATTTATCGCCTGCGCCCGATTATGGTGCGGATACTGATTCTGTTTTGAAAGACCTCGGATATACTGAGTCTGAGCTTGAGCAATTAGCGCAATCCAATATCATACGGCAACATCAAAATGACTGAGGAGCAAATCGAATGCCCATGATAACTGTATCTGGAGACCCATTATTAACGGAGTGTCAGGTGTTGGCATTTGGCTATAATGCGCGTGGGCAAAGTGAGTCGCGTGCGGAGCAAATCTATTTGTCACAGACATTTCCTGCGATGTTTTCTGTATTTCGTAGGCAAACCCGCAAAGGCAAACTCAAAGCTGGGGATGTGTGGCAATGGAATGAGACCACACCGAGTTTTTCGATATGGATTGTTCGTCAGTCAGCATATGGTGCGACGCGGATTCGCTATGTGCAGTCGATTGCGATGAATTTTGTGCGTGATTATCAACTCTATAATATACAAAGCCTTGCGATAATTCGTGTGGGGACACTACTCGAATATGAGGAATTTGAACCCATCTTCAAACAATGGCTTGACCCACTCCCGATACCGATTGTCATTTATGATGGTTATGAAGCAGGCGTTAAAGCCGATGAATCTATATGATTATGATTTAAACATATCATCTAGCTTCAACTCAAAATCAGGAAGCACATCCCCACCACTGATGGATTGCCATAATAGCCTCCTACTTATTCACCACCTTGCAAGCGACGGCGACGTTCTTCAATTTGGCTGAGGACGTTATCGGTAACTTTGGGGACTTCTTTTTCTTTTTCTTCTAGGCGTGAGGTATCGGGGATCAGCACATCATCTTTGCTGATGACCACATCACTGTCTTTAAATTCGACTTTGCCATCAGGGTTGCTCTCAATGGATTTTTTCATCTCTTGGATGGTTTCTTCGGTTTTATCATCTTCTTCTTCGACAGCTTCGGGCTCAGCTTCGGCAACGGGTTTGGCTTTGGATTCTTTCTTTTCCACAACAACAGCTTCACCTTGTACTACATTATCGGATTTCTCTTTTTTCTCTTTTTTATCCGAGTTAATACCGAGGTCACTCAAGACACTGCCGACTTTCATAGTTGTCTCGACTGCATCTTTGGTTTTGCGAAAGCGCGAAAATAAGCCACGAGCTTGTTCTTCGACTTCTTCGGTTGTGGGTGCAGCCGTATCGCTCAATACCCAGCGATAGCCAACATAGACACCTGCTGCCACAATCAAGAATGGGAGTATGGTTTGGATTAACTGGATGATTGTACTCATGACAGCCAGTGCCGCTAAGGTCGCTATAACAATGATGACTAGTTTTATCGCTTTATCGCGGTCAATTTCCATCAGATTTCTTCCTATCACTCATCACAATTTTGAATGGACGAACACACAGGTTTCGTTCCTACACGCTATCTATACGTTGGATGTATGCTTTTGTTCTATAGCGGTTTCATTTAACGTTTGACATCTAGTGGACAAGGCGAGCCACAGTCCCTACAATTGCCTGATTATTAATGGATTTTGCTATATATCACAATTATATTATACCCCGACTTGGTGGAGATGAGACAAGATGTTAACTTGATTATTTTTGGGTATCAATTTATGGAGTGCGAAATTGATGGGGCTTATGACTCGGCATCAAGCCCGTTTAGTTCTTGCAGATAGAGTCCCATTTCTTCAAAGCGCATCTCACCCAACTTCATGAAGCGCACCATCCCTGTTTCATCAAGGATATAAGTTGTAGGCAAGTTCTGGACACCATAATCGGCTTTGATAACTTGGTTTGCATCGAGAGCAACAGGTATATTCACGCCGATTTCTTCAAGGAAACCTTCAATTTCTTCGGGGGTTTGCCCTAAGTTTATGGTCAGTAGAACAGGACCATTTTCATCATCTGCATGAATCGCGACAAACTCCTCTAGCGCAGGTAATTCACGCACACATGGACCACACCACGTCGCCCAGAAGTTAATGAAAACAGGACGACCTTCAAAATCCGATGGTGAAACCAAGGTCACGCCATCGAGCATCGGTAGCTCAAAATCAGGGGCTTGGAAGTTAATTAGGGTGAGCTGTTGGGCAGGTTCAAATGTTGGGATGACTGCATTTTGGGGTTGGCTTTCTGCCGCAATCATACCGAGTGCAATCAACAGACCGAATAAAGGCATAATCAGAAAGACAAGCAATACGGGTGATGGGCGTTGCTTGGCATTATCTAGAGTTTGAGGTTTATCATCTGTGTGTTCTTGCATGAATAGCTACCTTGATTGTTACGATTTTAGCTATGATACAGGGTCACTATCCCCTTGTCTATAACAACAGGGGATTTCTGTTGCTAATCCTAGTAATTTAGCCTCTCAGCTTTTCAGCAAGCATTTTTCGGATCGCTGTTTTTAATGGATAAGTTACAAAATAAGAAAGCTGTCCAGACACAAATTGAATTAGCTATAAAACAAAGTTGGCTAAAAATCACCTAAGAGCAAATTGAGTGTATATTGATCATGAGGCGGTGTGAACATGGCTGGTGGATGGCGGTCTTTACCATCAAGTTCTCCGATATAGGTTTGTGTTGTCTGTAAGCTGGTATGTCCTAAATTTTGACGAATACGTTCTAAGTCCATCCCAAACTCAAAGGCGTTACGGGCATAGGTTCGGCGTAAATCATGGGGTTTGACCTCACGCAAATTGCCATCAATCATAATCGGGTAATCATTCATAATTCCGTTGACTGTCCATGAACCAATTCCTGTTTTACGTACGGTTTTGCCACCGCGCCGAATCCCACGAAATACAAATCCATGTGTAATCTCGGCTTGTTCGAGCCACGATTCGACATATTGCAGACACCAGTCGAGCGGTCCATAGGGAATCAGACGTTGTTTATTGCCTTTACCCTGACGAACCCTTAGTGCTAGTTCGTCTCCTAAGGTTTGTCGTAAATCGTCCACTCGTAGATCCGCAACTTCAGCGGCACGAATCCCCGTACAGACCATCAAGACCATCATGCCCGTATCACGCAAACCGCGTAAGGTCGAAATCCCTGGGGAGCGAACAAGCGCATTAACTTGATAAGGTTTGAGGCGTAAATGTTCACTATCTGCAATATCTTGTTTTTCGATGGTTTTCACAGGCGCAGTCGCAGGGTGGACATCATTTGCCAAACGAATGAACATCTCATCAACCATCGCTTTGCGGTCAGCAGGTGATCCTTTGGAGTCAGTCATACCATAGAGCAAATCCCGTAGCTGATTACTCCGTGTCAAATCATCGTAGCGTCCACGAATCGTTGCCAGATGAGCAATAGCTGTTTTGGGGGCAAGGGGTGCCGATATTTCTTTTCCACTTTTATCGATGCGTGTCCGTTCTTTTAATAGATAATCGCGATAGGCGGCGAGGTCAGGTTGATACCAACGGCGGTTCGTCCGTGCCAACCAATCAATAAAAAATCCCAAGCGCGATTTTTCGTCTTTGTTTGGATCAGTGGGCATCAGCAAATCATGATTCGCACGCCATAAGGTTGGTTTTCGAGTAACTGACATAGTATCTATCTCGTTTTATTTCTATTGACCTAATTATAGCAGATTGCCCACAAGATATGGTCTTATTGTTGGCGTTTCTCGAATCGATTGGAGTATAATCCCGATAATCAAGACAAAGACAATAGAGGTCAATTCATTATGCGTGAAAATAAAATCCGTACCCTGTGGGCAGAGGGCAAACCCGTTTTAAATGGTTGGTTGCATATCCCCAGCATGTGGTCAGCAGAAGTGATGGCAAATCAAGGATGGGATAGCCTTGTGATTGATATGCAACATGGGATGATGAGCATGGAAACTGCTATCCAGATGTTACAAGCCATCAGTACAACCGATACCGTCCCGATGGTACGTGTCAATTGGAACACCCCCGGGGAGATTATGCGCTTATTGGATGGTGGCGCATATGGGATTATCTGCCCAATGATTGATACAAAAGAACAATGTGAGGCATTCGTTGGCGCATGTCGCTATCCACCGATGGGTTATCGTAGCCTAGGACCGACACGGGCGCGCCTGTGGGCTGGTGCAGATTATGCGGAACACGCAAACACAACTCTTGTCACGATGGCGATGATTGAAACCCAAGAATCCTTTGATAATAGAGATGAGATTATGAGTGTCGAAGGCTTGGATGCTGTATTTGTTGGCATCGGTGATTTGCGCTTAAGCATGACAGGTAAAGCAGGGTTTGACTCATCGGATACAACTATCAGCGATGCACTAGATGCCATTTTGGAATCTGCAAAACAGCATGATATCAAAGCGGGTTTATTTACAGCCGACCCTGATTTTGCGGCAGAGATGCTCAACCGTGGCTATCATTTTGTGACGGTCATGACAGATTCGATGATCCTCACAAGTGCGGCATCAGGTATTGTGAAGTCTGTTCGTGAAAAACTGAAGTAACCGATCATATGCTCAATGAATTGTCACCAGGGACACGCTGAGAACACAGAGAGTAAAAACAAATAGAGAGTCGTTCTTTATTCTTCTTTGTTTTTCTCTGTGTCCTTTGTGTCTTTGTGGTTATAAAGGTTTTAAGCGTTCCAATTAATCATCTGATACTCACTGAGGTGATGAGTTGGCATCGGTTTTGGGTCTTCGTTACAGGATGATTGGCGCGGTTCAGACATTGTAGTTTGGACTTTCACCTGATGTTGTTTACCTTGTTTATCACGAAAGGCAACCGACCACTGCATCTCGCCAATTGAGTCGACTTGATGGAATATCAAATCATCAATGGCGTATTTTTTTGCTGTTTCGCGGATGTGATGTTCGCCTGCGTTGATGGCTTTATGAGTGTCTTCATCAAAGCCTTGTGTCCCATAAGATGAGCATCCCCGATATTTATAGGTCAGCAGATAACCTGCACTATGATTCGTGACAACTTCTTCTGCGTTAAACGGGGCGAGGTGTCCATAATAAATCCCTTGTGGGAAGGCAATCAGAGTCGCGGCTAAACGATGTCCACCGATATGTGAGGCTTGCCAAACTTTTTCTGCGCCTGCTTGTTCGACCATCGCATTATAAACAGGAATTCCTAAAGTCGAGCAACAGGGGTCATGTTTACCATTAGTACACACAGCATATAATTCCGAGATTGCTGTCATCGCTTGCCCGTTGATGTGTGGCGTGCTATTGGGTTCAAGTGTGCTTAAATCAACATCTAGCAAATCACTATAGTCGTTGAGCATGGCATGATAGATTTTGGGTTGTGATTGATGAACCAGCGCGATATAGAAATTCTTTTCATTGGCTTGAGGTTGGCGAATAAATAAGACCTTCGCGCCTGAGACACTTTGCAAATGTTGGAGATAAGGGGCGAGATTACCACTTTTTGTTGCTGTTTTGACAATCCCATTTGCCCATCCGCCATATTCTGTGGCATTGGTTTCGATGAGAAAGTAAACATCAGCAGGTTTAACACTGCCTGCGAGTGATTCATTCACACTACGTGATTCGGCTGAACAGGTTAAAATTTCTTGCATGAGCAATACCTCCATAAGCTATGATGATTGTAGATTAGTGTATCATTCGACAATCATGTGGATAAGTGTTTTTTGATATTTAGTCAGATATGGATGACTCAACTATAATTAACTCGTAAGATGGTTAAGATTTTATTGTTTGCTGATTTAAGGATAATGATATGAAGTATACATTGCTGCTCGTCCTCAGTCTGATTTGGAGCATAACCATTAATGCACAACAAAATGGAGACCCAATTCCCTTACTCCCACTCCTAGACAATGTCGAAATTGGCTTACGCTATGGAGAAGATAATACGATTTATCGCACGATGAATGTGGCGATTTCAGCCGAAGCAGAAAAGGGTATCTATGCGTTGATTGTGCCCTATTTGGGAGAAGACGCTTCAATAGAAACAAACATATATGCCGATTTTTATGGACGGACAGTAAATGTCATCAGTTCGATGAGTGTGTGTGATGAATTATTCCAGTATGGCTATGGACATGGCGACGAGAACGCAACGACAAGCCCACTTGTGTCAGAATTTGTTGTAGGTGACGATATATTTGAAACTTTGATGAGCCAAAATATCAGCTATGATGCACCGTACGCTGAGGCTATCCAAGCATATATTGCCTCTGGCTACAATTTTCACTTTATGCTTATCGAAAAAACACTTGAGGACTATCCCTTCGAGGTTTATATCATTGATTTAACGATCCGTTATACATTGCTTGATGAGGACAGGTTGACAATGCCACTTGCTTTACAAGCCTTTCACCAAAGTGACCTATATAATACCCGAGTTGTAGTCAGTGGGGATTCAGAGAAAACAGCACGCATGAGCATTGAAGGATATCCAATCGTAAACCATGACATTGAAAATGCAACGTCTTGGAAAACACATCCCTTTAATCACACAGGACTCGGGTCACCTAGCGTGAGTGGGTGGAGTTTCATAGCGGAGATGGTGCAAGAACATGTCGGTGAAGCTGTTGTAAGATATGCTGGTATGGATATGTCTAATATCGACTACCTGACGACCTTTGATACTTTGTTAATGCCCGAACAGTCCAAAGATTGGACGTTTATCCCTACCCCTGACTTGCCTGATTTTGCAGAAGTCGATGTAACAGACTATAACCCAATATATCTTCATCAATGTACTAGCGAAACAGCCCAAACACCCTACCCTGAGATTGCTGAATATTTACCAGCAGGACATACCTTTATCGAATTACCACTATCCCAGACAGCCACCGCTATTCATCCGATTGATTGGCAAGTTAGCCCTATTGACATCTTAGACATTGAGATTCCTAACGAAGGATATGTGATTGCGCCGACGGCTGTTACAAAAGACGACCTTATTGCCTTTATGAATGGCGAAGATGCGCCACCCATGTTGTTGGTGATGCAACAACGTAATTATATTTTGATAGACCCTCAATTTAGGGAGTTAATTAATATCATTCCAGCAGACCGTATCGCAAAATCAACCTATCCGAGTATTGATCCCTATCTCATGCCTGCACATTATCTGGATGAATATGCCGACGGGTTATTGGCGTTTTTACTGGTCAGTGACGAACACTATAATGAGAATTCCAAATTATACGACGCGATGTTACAGCACTATGCAACCTATCGATATTGGTTACACCCACAACTCGAACATACCGCTTATCTCAAGTTTTTTGCGGAAAATTATAATATGGCGATGTTGTTTAGCTATCCTGAGGGGATGTATCCTGACATTGCTGTTGAACCCGATGGAACAATCACAATCTATGATGACCAAGACGACGCACAGGTTATCATCGAGACCATACAAGTTGAGATAGAATCTCCTATCGAATCACTCTACGGTGACAACTTGGATGATGATGGGAGCGCGTATTTAGAAGAACAAGGCATCGAAAAATTATGCCAGCTAGAACCCAGCCAGCTTGTTCCAATCGTCAAAGATGGCGAAAACGCTTATCTGACAGTGAGTAGTGATGTTCATATCATTTATAAAGCGGATGGCGCAACTATCAGTGATGAATTACTGGAAGCGATTGCTTTATCAACTAGCAGAAATAAATTTTACCGCTGTCCATAAATCAACCTTAGTTGCCATCTTCCCCTGTTAGCAATTGGGCGAGATAGGCTTTTTCTTTCTTTGTGAGTTCGACATGTTCGAGCAAGTCAGGGCGTTTTTCCCATGTGCGCTTGATGGCTTGCTTGCGTCGCCATTCATCAACTTTGGCATGATGCCCGCTGGTCAATACCTCGGGGATACCTAAACCACGAAATTCGGCAGGGCGCGTATAATGGGGTCCTTCAAGCAAACCATCGGCATGACTATCACGATGTTGTGCGCCTTCCGCACCGAGTACCCCTGGGATTTGTCGCACAACCGCATCCACCACTACCATCGCCGCCAATTCGCCACCTGTCAGCACATAATCCCCAATGCTAATTTCATCAGTAATCGCTAGCTCACGAATGCGTTCATCGAAGCCTTCATAATGCCCACAGACCAAGATAATGCGCTCATGTTCCGATAATTCAACGGCGACATGATGATTAAAAACGCGTCCTTGTGGCGACATCAAAATAACAGGTACATCTTCATCTTCGCCTTTGACCGATTCAATCGCATGAACCACCACATCAGGCTTGAGTATCATGCCACCGCCACCGCCATAAGGGGTATCATCGACCTGATTATGTTTGTTTTGAGCGTAGTCGCGGATATCATGACTATAAAAATCCAGTAAATTTCTGTCACGCGCTTTCCACATCATACTCTCGGACATCACGGTTTCAAACATATTAGGGAAGAGGGTCAGCACATCAATTCGCATTGCTTATCCTGTAGTATTCGCTTAATTTTCCAGAATCACGATAATAGAACGTATACGTGAAGCAATCAAGAGAGGATAGCCTAATGTTCCGACGACTCATAATCACATCGCTTATCTGTGTACTGACCATCAATATGATGAGTGTGGCACAATCCTGCACGACACAAGATGCTGAGGCATGGCAAGCACAAGCAGATAATGACTTCAACCTCGATAATTATGAAGAAGCCATTGCAGGGTATACCTGTGTGATTGAACTAGATAGTGACTTAGCATCCGAAGGTTATGAATGGCGCGGTATATCTTATCAACTCTTGGGAGATTATGACCGTGCATTATCAGACTTAGATCGGGCATTAAAGGATGAAGATAATACGAGTGTATTTTATTCGATTGGCAATATTTATCTGGATTTAGATGAATATGAGCTTGCAATAGAAAATTTTGATGCTTCGATTGAGGCAGGCTATACATGGGAATATGTCTATAACAATCGCGGTGTCGCCCATGATTGGTTAGGTGATAGAGACAGTGCGAAACGAGACTATGAGCTTGCCTTGAGCGTGAATCCTGAATATGGCTTGGCATATAGTAACCTCGGCGAAATTAATTTTTATGAAGGGGATAGACAAACCGCCATCACCAACATAGACCTCGCTATCCAATATAGTGATGGTATTTATCGCTCCTTTGCTTATGAAAACCGCGCAACATTTGGATTTTATCTGGATGGAGAGTATCGTAACGCTATCCAAGATTATAGCCAAGCAATTGAGTTTTACGATGATAATACAGATGTATATCTCCATCGTGCCAAAGCCTATCAAGCCACGCAAAGCCCTAATGAATATGCCGATTATCTGCGATATGTTCAGCTTATCCAAACAGAGCTTATTGACCTTGAAGATAATAAGAGCGTATTTATTGATACTCCATTGGAAATGAGCTATGGGATTGTTTATCGGGCAAGCTTCTTTTTGACATCAGGGCAGTCTATCAGCGTTGCTGCAAAAGCTGATGTTGAGAGTGAGGTTGACCCACTGCTTGTCTTGCTCAGTCCATCAGGGAGCGCGATTATGGGTGATGATGATAGTGGCTCTAACCGGGATGCCGTCATGAATCGTTTTCCAATTGCACAAGATGGTATTTATACCTTACTTATAACGCATAGCAATTATGGTGATAATGGCACAATTTTATTATCAACCCACACACAAAGTGACTATTATCACCGTATTATCCCTTATCAACTGAAAATCGGGGAACGTGCCAAAATTTTTGCTATCAGTAACGAGGGCGCAGGGTTTGTCAATTTACGTGAGTATCCGAGCACAGGTTTTGAGGTACGTCAACAACTCGAAAGTGGTGCATTGGTGACAATCCTCAATGGACCGTTTAAAGATGTCGATTATGTGTGGTGGCAAGTCGAAACTGAGGACGGCGCACAAGGTTGGGTAGTCGAATATTTGGGTGGTGTGCAGATTCTTGCGCTAGCCATCGACATTGGGCGCACTCTGGTTATTGATGCCCCTCAACTGAACTTCCGCGCCGAACCCAATGTCAATGCCGAAATGGTCAAGTCACTATTTCGTGAAGCACGCGCATTAATGACTGTGATTGATGGACCTGTCGAAGCCGATGGGCTGACATGGTGGAAAGTCCGTTTTGAGGACGGCATCGAAGCATGGGCAGTTGAGCGCGTCGGCAATGATAACCAGACAATGGTTGTGACATTGGATA
>CAYGTY010000199.1:0-11099 GCA_964352825.1 uncultured Anaerolineaceae bacterium | reverse complement strand
CTTGTGGAGGACCACCGTTACCATCTTGTGGAGGACCACCGTTACCATCTTGTGTAGAACCATCTGCCATCGCTGATACGAGTGGTGTTCCGCGGAAGCAACTAATGGTATATGGATATTCATAGGTAGCATGATAATGATACAATTCAACCATTGCACCATCCCATTCAACTAAATGCGTATGACCATGACATTCATCAAGGTCACTTGTCGTGAGGGTTTCGCCATTTTCGCCATGATGTCCATATATCCCAAATCCATCAAGCGCATATCCCATGAGTGCCGAGTGTCCGCCCGCAGTGTCCTCATAGGCTTCAACACAATCTGATAAATTATGATAATGATATTCACCAGTTCGTTCAGGATGTCCTTGACAGTGGTCTAAGGTTTCGTAGGCAACCGCATCGCGCCCACCACCATCGAGTGCATTAAATACAACAGCCCCTGATAACATCACGCCAACTGCTCCCATCGGTACACATGACGGGCTATCAGCGAAAGTAGGATTTGTAGGCAGTACCCAAGCATTATCTTGTGAGCTAATTTGATTCGGGTTGCGGTCTATTTGGTAAGCATCATCATTGCTCGATATTGGATAAACCCCTGTCGTGTGATAAATCGGTAATCCGTTACCTGTTAAGATGCGATCTTCACCCACGATTGTTATATCGAGTTGTCCATCCCATGCCACATCGCCATCGACAATCGCCTTTGATGTATAGTCAAATGTGCCATCGCCATTCATCCAATCACCAAGTGCATATGCGCCAGCCGCATCGGGATTAAAGCTTGTTTGACATGACCAGATATAACCAACCTGTGGTGCGGTTGATAAATATCCATCACCCACTGGAAGTCGTGTTAAATCAACATCTGTTTGTGCAGATACAATTGCCAGCGCAAACATAATAATTGCACCGATTGCCGAATAATTCCGCATTAACAGCCAAAACTTCTTTTGATTACGTCGCATAATATACTCCCCTTTTTTAAATATTCTACAGCTATTATCTTGTCGGTATCCCTCAACTATTGAATATTTTTAGAATCTCTCCCACCATCCTCAGCACCTTATTCTTAAAATGTTTGAGGAGTATGACCTATTTGTAAAATAAGTTAAAGTTCATCTATTGTGTGACAAATCATAGACACGCCTCAGTTATCTATTACAACCAACACATATACTAAATTTAATCATTCATATAGATCATCCGCTTATGAAGACTGTGAAACACTTGAAAAGTTAGTCGTGATGTCGGAAAGAACATGTATTGTTGCGAATACACTAAAAGTTGGTGTAGAGTTAACTGTATTCATAGGCTAATCATTTAGATATTTGATGATTCCGTCAAATCAATGACAGAAAGAAGTTAAGCTAATGTCACAGCAAGCGAAATCAACATGTCAGATAGTCCGCCCTGCTAAAACATTTGAAGGCAAGCAAGGGTTAAATTATTTTGAGGGAATTGCGACAGAAACGGTTGGGTCAACAGGATTATGTATGCACATGGTCACGATTCCAGCAGGTGCAAAAGCCAATACCCATTATCATGAAAGCCATGAAACCGCGATTTATGTTCTCAAAGGGGAAGCACAAATGTGGTATGGGGATAACCTCAGCGAGCATATGATTATACGTGAAGGTGAATTTCTATATATCCCAGCAGGTGTGCCCCATTGCCCCGCGAATTTGAGTGATGGTGAGGTTATTGCAGTCTTAGCACGGACTGATCCTAATGAACAAGAGAGTGTTGTCCCATTACCAGAGTTAGATATTATTGTCGAACAAGCAATGAACAGGGAATAAGTCCATGCAACTCATTGACCTCAGCCAAACCATCGAACCCAATATGAACTTATTTAGTACAACTGCACCCAAGCCACAACTCCATGAATGGCAAACCCATGAAGACTCAGCTAAAAGTGGTAGCTATGAAGGATGCTCCTGTGCGATGACCGAAGTCACTTTTGTGACCAGCCTCGGCACATATATGGATAGTCCCTATCACTTTCATCCAGAAGGCGGTGCGATTGAAACTCTCAGACTGGAACAAACTGTTTTGGCAGGCGTGGTTATCGATTGCACACATATCAGTGAAAGCCAACCGATTCACCCTGATGTGTTGAATGGATTTGATATCGCAGGAAAGGCGGTTTTATTCCACACAGGCTGGAGCAAGTATTGGAATCAGCCCAAGTATATGAACTTCCCTTATCTCACACAGGAAACAGCTAATGCCTTATGTGAAGATGGCGCAAAGCTGGCTGGGGTGGATTTCCTTGTGATTGATGATACGACTAATCCGCGTCGCCCTGTGCATGTCACTTTATTGAAGAACGATATTTTGATTGTCGAAAACTTGACTAACTTAGCCGACATTCCAAGCAACACACCCTTTATATTTCACGCTTCCCCAGTCAAATTCAAAGATGCGGCAGCCTTCCCTGTTAGAGCCTATGCAATGTTATCTTAATCACACCACAAATTAAGAATGATGTTGTTAACCCTCATCGATTCTGTGATGAATCATAGATATTGCTCACCTATCTATAAGCATCGTCTTATATAATGAATTTATCGATTCACTTAGATAAACGAGACCCTATGTTATCGTCAACTTCAAATGTCCATTTCATCATCAACCCTGTTTCAGGGAATAACGATGCGCCTTTTGCGTTAATCGGGCAATATATGGCAGAAGCAGACTGTCAGACAACTTTACATGTCACCACACTCAATCATTCTGCACAAGACTACGCGAATATGGCGATTGCATCCAAAGCCGATTTGGTGATTGCTTATGGAGGCGATGGCACAGTGATGGAAGTTGCCAATTGCCTACATGGACATGATATTCCCTTAGCAATTCTGGCAGGTGGAACAGCAAATGTGGTTGCCCATGAATTAAATATTCCTGTCAAACCTGAAGAAGCACTCGATTTGATATTTAACCATTCCCATGAGTTCAAATGGGTGGATGCTGGGCGGATTAATGACGCGCATTTTTTACTACGCTTCAGTGTCGGGTGGGAAGCCGAGTTATCACAGCGTCCAACGACAGAAGATAAATCCAAATGGGGAACACTCGCTTATACCAAAGCAGCCCTCGAAGCCCTCAACGACTTAGAGCCTGTCACTTATACCATTACCTTAGATGATGACACCGTTGAAGAAGTCGTCGGGATTAATTGTAGCATTTGTAATATCGGAAACGTCGGTTTTTATGGGGCGAATATCGGTAAAGGTATTGTCAATGATGATGGCTTACTAAATATCCTTATTTTAGAGAATAACCGAGTTCGTGCGATTTTAGACCTAACTCAAAATTTATTATCAAACGCCCTTGATGAAGCAGATGTTGAAGAAAAATTACCGCATTATAAAGCAAAGAAAATTAAAATTTCGCTCAGTGAACCCCAGCGCATGAGCCAAGATGGGGAAGCCTTCGATAGCGATTTTCCAATTACGATTGAATGTGTTCCCGAATATATTCAATTCCTTGTACCGCAAACCATATAGGAGTTTATTTTGTCAGTCAGCAGTAAATTAAAAACAATAGGCGTATTATTACACCGATTTTGGAATCAATTGACAACACAAGGCTTAGTTATGACAGCTTGGGCGGGGACAGATACCATTCTGCGGAATATCACAGGTCGTCCAGTCCGTCGATTGAGTGAAATTACCCCCAAGATTTTTGTTGGTGGGCAACCTGCCACCAGCTTCTGGTCAGATTTAGATGATTGGGGTGTAGGGGCTGTGGTCAATATGCGCGGTGAATATAATTATTCAAAAGTGGTTGACCCACTCGACTTACCCTTAACATTTTTACATCTTCCCACAGTCGATAATGATGCGCCGTCTTTATTGCACCTCAAGCAAGGGGTTGATTTTATTCGGGAGCATGTCCAACAAAAAGATGAAGGGGTTTATATTCATTGCTGGGAAGGTCTTGGGCGTGGTCCAACAATGGCAGCCGCTTATTTAATCAGTACAGGTTTATCATTACAAGAGGCATGGGATAAGATACAGAAAGTGCGCCCATTTATCCGCCCAACCGAAGCCCAACAAAAACAACTCCAAGCATTTGCACTCACCTACAAATCTGACACATTACCCGCCTAGTATCGGACATATTGAGTCATACAATTTCTCAGCTCAAAATGCTTCAACCATACTAAGAAATTTATTCTTGAATAGCTGAGGAGTATGCTCTAACTTTGCAAGTACTTCAGATAATTTCTAAACCACAGCCCCATATTTCATAGTCTAGCTTTCACATCTATAATCACTCAACATTATAATTCAATGTTACGTACAAAACGGGCAACACCACCCCATTTTATTCGAATAAATCGGCACACTATAAGGAGTGATACATCATGGACATCATAGTTGACTACTCGCAATCTCTCGGTGCGCTTAGACATTTTTGGAATAGCACGGGGTTTACACCTGCTAGCTTGCTCCTCAATGCAGATATGCGTCAAAATATGGCTTATGCTGGGTCTATCCCCAACAGAGGGCTTAATTATATCCGTGTTCATTATTTACTAGAGTTGGTTTCTGGGACTGGGTTTGGTTCAGACAAGGTTAAATATGATTGGTCAATATTGGATAAGGCGATAGATGTATTGATTGAAAATCAGCTTGTTCCTATCTTTGAATTAATGGGGAATCCATCAGGTTATTTCAACGATATGACCGATGACACTATTGCTCAGGCTTGGAAACAATTTGTTCGTGACCTTGCTCTGCACTATATAGACCGCTATGGCTTAGATGCCGTCCGACAATGGTACTTTGAAACATGGAATGAGCCTGATATTGGTTGGTGGAAGCAAAGTAGCGATTCCTTCATGATTTATTATGATGGCTGTTCAGAAGGTCTCAAAGAAGCAGACCCTAAACTCGTATTAGGTGGACCAGGTACTGCACGCACGCTGTCTCCGCTACTGAAGGCGTTTCTGGCACATTGTGACACTGGGATGAACTATTTTACAGGTGAGACAGGGGTGCGGTTGGATTTTATCTCTGTACATGAAAAAGGAATGCGCGCTAGTCCAGAAGACTTGAATCCCGATTCCATGCGTATAACGAATTACGAAATTGAAGCAGTCGAGTACATCCGCAAACACCATCCCCGTTTAGCCGATGTACCGTTTATGAATAACGAATGTGACCCACAAGTGGGATGGAAAGATTTTCATACTTGGCGTGGGCGCACCTATCATGCTGCGATTGCTTGCAAAATCATCAATCAGCACCTTTTGCACCTCATTGATGAGCTTGGTGTAAATTATACCCTCCTCGGTAATGACCACGGCTTTGTCGGAGAGTGGGGAAACCGTACCTTACTCGCTCGTTTTGGTGACATCGAAGACCAAATCGCTCAATGGGAGTATTTGACAGAGGACGGCGACCTACACGAAAACCCTCGGCGACGGAAATTTGAAGCTATCAAAAAACCCGTATTGAATGTCATGGCATTGTTATCTCTCCTTGGGGATGAGCGATATGAGACAACTGGAACTGGGGAAGCATCCGATTCGATTGGTGTTTTAGCAACTGCCCGTGGTAATAAGCAAGTGGCGATTCTGGTGTATCACAGCGAGGACAAGATTATCTCCTCTGGCAATCAACCAATTCACCTAACGCTGAATAATCTGCCATTTGAACACGCAACACTCGCACATTATCGGCTAGATGATGAGCATGGTAATCCATTTGATATTTGGGAAAAACAAGGCGCACCATCCCACCCTACGCCATCTCAATATAGCGAGCTACGTGAACATCAAGAACCTACGCTATTTACGCCAACCCAAGATATAGCAATCGATGATGGGTCTTTGGTGCTGGCATTTGATATGCCATTACCATCGGTTAGCTTGATTGTGTTAAGCACTCAACCAGACGACCATCCACAGCCTGTGACCCACCTTCGCTTAGAATACTATGAGGGGCTATCTGATTTTGGTCAAGTGATGGTGAAATGGAGCGATTACAAGAATGCACGCTTCATTCAAACATATGAAGTGTATTTGCGTATATCGCCAGACACCCCATTTGAACGAGTTAACCCAATAGATACCATTTGCACGGCATTTCTACATGTCCCAGCACAAACAATTACAGAAGGTGAATATAAGGTTCGTGCAGTGGATTATTGGGGACGAAGCGCAGACTCCAATATTGTTCAAATCGCTTCAATACAAAATAGATAGTTGCGGTGATTGGGTGTTTTATCGGCTTATTATCGTACAGATAATTAGAGCATTTGCACTCACTTATGAATCTGATACAGTAATCGTCTAGTATCGGATTTATAGTGAGGTAGGCATGAAAATTGAATTGAAAGTTGTGGATAATAACAATTGGCGCGATGTTCTAAACTTATCAGTCAGCGACGATCAACGTCATTTTGTCGCTAACAATGCCTATTCGCTGGTGCAATCCGTATTTGATGATGAGTATATTGGTCGGGTCCAAACACAAGGTATCTATGCGGATGATGTGCTAGTCGGCTTTTTGATGTGTAGTGCGGATGATGCTGAGCAACTGGAAAAAGATGGGGCGTGTTGGGTTGACCGCTATATGATAGATACCAAATTTCAGGGCAAAGGATATGGACGGGCTGCTTTGGCTCAACTGATTGAACACGTCAAGCAAAACACCAAGTTTGAAAAAATGCGTATCAGCTATGAGCCTGATAATGCTGTCGCACAAAAATTATACTTGAGTTTCGGATTTGTCGAAGAAGGCGTTCACCCAGAATGGAAAGAAATGGTTGCTGTGCTCGAGTTTTAATATTTAATGTGTCGCCAACCAGCCAGCTAATATCACCAAAAGAAGCCCAGCAATACCGATTCCACCAGCCAAGAGTAGATTCCCTTGTGTCTTGTAAACAAAGGTCGCAAACACCATAAATCCCATGCTGATGCTACCTGAAAAAATCGCCCATACCAAACTCGTGAAGAACCCACCCTGCGGATTGCGTTGTCGGTAAATGACCCCTATTCCAGAGAGTAATGCCAATAGTGCTAGCCCGAACAGAGCCATTGGGAAAACAACAAGTGGTGTATTCATGAGCTAGCCTGACGATGAACTGGATATATGAGGATGCTGATTTTGTTGGGCAATGCGCCGAATTTTCCACGTTTCGACCAAGTTCCAACTTGCGACAGTTGCAAACGATAACGCATAAATCATGAGATAAATCACGAGTTCACGTTGGATATGCCACGCTAGCCAAGCACCCCAAACAGCATAGAGCATCAAACAGACCTCTAGCACAATTGTTATATCACCCTGCATTGCGTATTGGTTCTTTGCCCAATCTTTTGCAAACTTGGGTGTCCGCCGAAATTCAACTTTAACCCCTGTTAGCGCACCAATCACCGCCAATGTATTGCTGAGTGAAATCCCCGTCCCAATTAATAATAAGGCAGGGAAGGCTTTAAGTTGTGATAACCAGTTATCGTGTAAGCGCATCTGACCGACGACATACATCAAAGGCGGAGCAAGCCCAATTATCCCCAAAGGTGCAAGTGGCAAATGGGTGAGCGCGTTGTTTATCAATAGGGGTGGTGTGAGAAGTAATAAAATCAGCATCAAAGGGTGTGGTAAATATTGGCAAAGATGTTGTATCGCCATAATTTTTTGTGATAGGGTTAATTCTGCGTGGATAATTGGCTTTGCTAACTTCACCAAACACTGTGTATTGCCCATCGCCCAACGGGTTTGCTGTTGTTTATAGGCAGCTAGTTGCGGTGGGATTTCTCCTTTGACTTCGATATTCGGTAAAAAAAGGGATTGCCAGCCTTTGATTTGTGCGCGGTAGCTGAGGTCAAGGTCTTCAGTGAGGGTATCGGCTGACCACCCTTGAGCCGAATCAATACACTCCCGTCGCCATACACCACCTGTTCCATTAAACGGAATTAACCAACCGCTGCGATTGCGTGCGGTTTGTTCGACAACAAAGTGGGTATCAATCGACAATTTCTGCGCGCGTGTCAGCCAGTTATCATCGGCATTGAGATGCCCCCAACGGGTCTGTACAACGCCAATTTTTGGATTCTCAATAAGATGTGGAATAGTCTGTGTGAGAAAATCAACGGGGGGTATAAAATCAGCATCAAATATCGCCACATAATCCGTTTGAATTAATGTTAAGCCATACGCCAATGCCCCAGCTTTGTAGCCAATGCGGTCAGGACGACGCACATGCTCTATCTGATACCCCTGCTGTTTGAGGATTTCGACTTGGCGCGCCACAATCTGGATGGTGCTATCTGTCGAATCATCCAACACTTGTATCCACAGCTTATCACGCGGATAGTCAAACTTGGCAACCGCTGTAATCAAACGGTTGGCGACATACTGCTCATTGTATAAAGGGAGTTGTACCATCACCGAGGGATAATGATTAAGCGCAGGGGTGACAACATCCGCGCGGTAGGTACGCCAATAACGGAACAGCAAAATTGCCTGTCCGCTGGTATAAAGTGCCAGTAAAGTAGCACAAAGTACATAAAGTATTGTGATTAGGTCTATCATTCCAGAAATTCTAATGCCCTCTTACCCGACTGACAAGGTGTATCCCACTATATACGCGCGCATTTAACAAATTATCATAACTCATAGGGCAATCGTAAGGTTTGTTTGTATTATTGCAGGCAACACATATGAGCATCACACAATATATTGATAGTCAACCCAATTGGACTCATGAGGCGGTTATAGACAGTATGGAATCTGTGCAATACTCTCAGGGAGACGTTGCTTTAGGTTATCGGGAATACAATCATGAACAGGTTCATACTTCTCCTCACTAGTTTTGTGTTAAGCCTTATACCGTCATTTGCACAGGTGGACACGACGCAGTACACCTTATCGCATGATGGTCACAATCGTACATATGAATTGTATATCCCTGATAACCTATCCGACGACGCTCCCCTTGTTATTGCCCTACACCAGTTTTCATCCAGCGCACGTGCCATGCAATACCAAACTGACCTGAATAGCTTAGCTGATCGTATGGGCTTGATTGTTGCCTATCCCGAAAACATGGGCTTTGGTTGGAATAACGGAACAGCCGATATTGAGCGCGGTTACTTTGCACCTGATATTGAGAACCCTGATGATATTGGCTTTATCAAAACCTTGATGGATAAGCTAATCGCAGAATATGCGATTGATTCTAAACAGGTTTATATTGTCGGGAGCGAAAACGGTGGCTTGATGGCGAGCTATGTCGCATGTCAGATACCCAACAAGTTAGCAGGAGCAGTGATTGTCGGTGCGACGATGTGGGATTATCAACAAGAGATTTGTCCCGAAACGCTCGACACTCCGATTGATATTTTGTATATGGCTGGGATGCAAGATTGGCGTTTCCCTGTGAATGGGCGCAACTTCCAACTGACACCTGATTACCCTTTGCGCTTTACGGTTTCCTTCAAAGAGACAATGGACTTTTGGGCAGAGCTAAATGTTTGTGATTTAGACTCGGCACAATCGCCACGCGGCACATTACATGTCACTTATACCGAGTGCAAAACCGATGCGAGGACGTATATGTATATCGTTGCAGGAGGCGGTGGTGGCTGGTTTGGTGATTATAATGTATCCCCTGTTGGCATCACAACCGAAGCTGTTTTAGAAGCCTTCATTAATGGCGATGATCTCAGCGATTACCCTCAACAAGATTTTGATGTATTGCCAGATATTACCCGTCCGCGTAGCTATCGACTCTATGTCCCGACAGGTTATGACCCTGATGTGCCGATGCCGATTGTAGTGGCATTACATGGACGACCTGATAGTGGTGTTGGCTTCTCGATTATCACACAAATGCACCTGACCGCCGAACGCGAAAACTTCCTCGTTGTTTATCCTGATGGCTTAAATCTCGGCTGGAATTATGTGCAAGGAATTGAAGGCTATCGTTTTGATGAATGGGACGATGTGCAATTTTTGCAAGACCTCGTGCTGACGATTGATAAGCGCGTGAATGTTGACCTCGACCGTGTGTATGCGACAGGGTTCTCCAATGGTGGCTTCATGACGCAACGTTTGGCATGTACCGCCTATGACTTCTTTGCGGCATTTGCGGTATCGGGTGCAACCCTTGTTCCGCAATTTGAAACGATTTGTAATGCCAATAACGATGTGCCGATTATGTTTATGCACGGGACAGCCGATGTGAGCATCCCGTGGGAAGGCAACCCCAATAGTCATGTAAGTGTGCTTGAAAATGTCTATTATTGGGTGACTTATAATAACTGTAATCTTGTGCCGATTGAAGAAGTTCTGCCTTCCACCACCGAAAATCCTGAAACCTTCGTTGGTAAAATCACCTATCAAGATTGTGCCTTTGGCGGTGATTTATTGTTCTATGGGATTCAGAACGGTGGACATAACTGGGCTGGTGTCCCTGATGTGATTGGGGATGAAATCGCTGGACTAGTCAATACCGATGTTCACGCCAGCGATTTGGTGTGGGATTTTGTGTCGCAATATACGCTCGATAGGGATTAATCAGTTACAAACTCGTCACGCAAGATACCAAAACTCAATAGATCATAACGCTTGCCTTCTCGTTGAACCGCTTGACGTTGTGTGCCTTCTAGCACAAACCCAACCCGTTGATAGGCTTTGATGGCAGGCTCATTATAATCCATGACTGTCAGCCCCACACGATGCAAATTGAGTTCGTTAAAGGCATAATTGAGCAAGAGCTTGAGCGCATCTTGACCGTATCCCTTGCTCCGATAGGCTTTATCCCCAATGCCAATCGCCATCTCTGCGGATTGATTGCTCCACTTGATATTAAAGAGCGCGACAAACCCAATCACCGTATCATCGGCTAATGTCCGCAGATGAAAGCCGAAGTTATTATTATCAATCCGTTCTGTGAAGTTGGAAAAGCTGGTCATCGAATGTGGGCGCACAGGGTCGTCATCCAACATCCGCTGATAATCGTCATCATTTGTCCAAGCGGCAAACTTGGCTTGGTCATCAGCAATTGGTGCAGCGAGTCGTAAAAGTTGTCCTGTAAATATCGGGTTAAAGGGTGGCATTTTTACTCCTT
>CAYGTY010000198.1:0-11142 GCA_964352825.1 uncultured Anaerolineaceae bacterium | reverse complement strand
TAGCATGGGCTTGTGTCGCAACTGCACCCACTTCGGCTTTTGCCCATGGGACAACGGCACCCACAGCAGGGAATTTACTGGACACAGCAATTCCCCATGCGTTTTCGTCCGCGTCATATGCCACAATAGAAAATGTGTTGATGTCCATAAGTGTCCTATACGTTTAAGATAGTTCATAATGAAGAGTATAACAAATAGTTGTGGGACTCACCAAACAAAAAAGGGCAGGTCCACTTGTGACCCACCCCTTTTTGAAATATCTTATTTAGTTCGGTTTAGTGACCAAATAGGACAATCTAAGGTATAGAAACTTACACATTTTCTACATTATCATCCTGTTTATTATCGGATTCCTTTTCATCTTGTGTATTATCTACAGTTTCGTCCTGTTTATTGTCATCTTCCTGTTCCTCTTTTGCATCTTTTGCCTCAGCTTCTTGTTTAGCAGCCGCAGCCCACCCTAGCATTTTTGCGCCATTCTCAGGAGATAGATACCAACTAACACCCGGAAGACTATAATCAAGTATATTCATGGAATAGTACATGTTGCCATCGCGGTGTTCTATTGGTCCTGAATCTGAAATTTTGATGCGTGTACCCTTTTGGAAAATACGAGGCGTGTATACATCGCCAGTTCCTAAACTCCATGTTCTCTCGGCAGTTTCAATATCTTCAGGTATTGGAATAAAAGGGGCTTCTCGCCTTGCTTTTCTATCAGCTTCACGTTGATCTTTCCTCGCCTGACGTTCTCGGCGGCGTGCTAATTTCGCTTCTCTTTCAGCTTCTTGGATTTTTCGTTCTTCTGCAAGTCGCTGTGCTTCTTCTTCACGTTGTCTTGCGGCTTCTTGCTCTAGACGTAGCCGTTCTGCTTCTTGTTCTGCTTCTTCTGCTTCACGCTGTAGTCGTTCTGCTTCTTGCTGTGCTTCCCATGCTTCACGCCGTAGTCGTTCTGCTTCGCGACGCTCTGCTAGCATCTGCTCATATTCTGCCATCAAGATTTGTCGCCATGTTTGACCTGGATTACGCAACCAACGTTTACTCTTTTGATTATGTAAGCCGAGTTGTTTTTTCATACGTGCTTGGAATGTTTGACAATTTTTACCCCATCCCAAACGCCAGTTCCAACTGCCTTGAAAGCTATTCGCAAAATTTTCAATATCAGTGGTAACTTGTGCCCGAACGGTGTCGTAATCAGCATCTTCATCCACCATCATAGTGGGATGGAATTCAGTATTGGCTTCATCATCATGATGAGGGTCTTCTGGTTCACCAGCATTTAATATACCTGGCACACCTTTGAACGTCTCCGTAAATCCAATATCATTATCCCCTTTATCAGGCCACCATCCATAGCTATGCTCGGGATCCCAATCGCCTTGATCCATATCCCCGACTTCTGTCCACCAATGCCCATATAGGTCGTCATGTTTAGTTGCCATACCAAGCTCATTCATTACAACTTCTGCGTAATATGACTTTTTGCGCTTCATACGCACGAAATCAAGGTGCATGGCTTTCTTTTTACGCGCTATCGCCACCCGTGACATGGTCTTATTGATCTTTAATGGTTGGCGATGGAGTGGATTTGTTGTTGAAGGCATATTAGATTTAACAGCTTGTGCTGATGAGCCTGATGCTTGACGCAACAATTGCATCGTTGCTTGGTTGCCAATCTGTTGTTGCAATTGGAGAACCTCACTTGGACTGTACTGCTTGCGTTTTATAATCGATTGTGCTGAGGGTTCGTTCTGCTGAGTGAGTTCTTTATCTCGATTTGGAGTAATCGATAATTTTTGGATTAATCTCATTGCCTCATGTTGGCTTCGCGATGTTCGTCTTCTACGCATGTTAACTTACCCAATGTTATATAGCTTCATATTATTATATTATATATTTCTTTTGTAATGAAGCAACAAGGATAGGTCAAATAACAAAAAAGGGCAGGTCAACTTGTGACCTACCCCTTTTGAAAAGTCCTATTTAGTTCGGCTTAGTGACCGCCGTCTGCACAACCAAAGCTATATGCTTGCATTGCAGCATCTTGTACATCAAGAGCTACGTTGATTGTACCGTTTGCGCCACCTTCAGCATGGCTGATAACGAGTGTGTATTGACCATCGGCTGGCAATTCGTAGCCTTCGATGGTTGCATTGTAATCGTTACGAGCGATGTCATCATCACCAATGAGTGGTTGGTTATCTGGACCGAGAATCATAATCAATGGGTCAACAAAGCCGGGAGCTAATGTTTCGACATCGATGTCTACAGTCTGACCAGCTACTGCGCTGAATGGGATATTGTAAACCCAGCCTTCGCGCATTGGTAAATCAAATTGGCTATCACCATCAAGTTCGGTGTGATAGAAGTTGCGGGTACGGTTACGGAGCATGTACTGATAGAAATCAGCTGCGCTTGCTTCTGCATGACCCATCATTTCGAGTGTAATACCGCGTGAGAGGTATGGCAGAGCGTAATCGCCGTTTAAGTTCATAGCTAAGCTAATGTGGCTGAGAGCAGTTTCGTATTCACCCATATAACGATAGGTGATACCTGTCCAGTTCATTGCTTCTGCATCTTGGGTATTGAGTTCAAGTGCATCTTGGAAGGAATCCAATGCCAAAGCGTAATCGCCAGACATCAATGCACGGTATCCATCAGCTTTATGGGTTGCGACTTCGTTACCGAATGCCACTTCACCAGAGAAGTCGAAGGAAACTTCAATATTACCAACGGTGCTACCACCAGCATGTGTGAGAACAATTGTATATTCGCCACTGACAGGTGCTTGGAAGTTCACATAGCTATCCCACCATTCGCCTGTATCATCATTAGCGGTTAATGGTTGACCTTGTGGGTCGAGGATAATAACCAATGAGTCGGCATCAACATCACGTTGGACGCTGGTTGCAGTCACAACGATGTCTTGACCTGCACTGGCATTGAATGGGAAGAAGTATACATAACCATCATTCATCGGTACTTGTACTGTACCCATCCAAGGTAATTCTTCATTTGTAATAATCTGGCTACCACGGCGGTTAATCCATTCCATGTAGTCAGGTAATGCACCAGACATGTTACCCATTTTTTCATTCACGATACCGCGATTGAGGAAAGGATAATCTGCACCTGGAGCAAGGCTCATCAAATTATTGCAATCTGCAAGCGCACGGTCATATTCACCGATTTCGCTATAAGACCAGCAACGATTGTTTAATGCCGAAAGGTTATTCGGATTAAGTTCTAATGCTGTTGTGTAATCTTGTACTGCAAGAGCATGTTCTTCTATATGGCTATAAGCAAACCCGCGTGCAGCGTATGTATTTGCATCTGCTTCGCCTTCAGCGATGAGAACAGTATACATAGCAGCAGCTGAGCGATATTCTTCATTGCTCAGGTTATTCCATGCCATATTCTTAATGGTTGATGCACTCAATACACCCGTTGAGGTGTTGGCATCTGCAAGTGCAGATTCTTGAGCTGCAATGATTGCTTCAAGCTCAGCAATAACTGCGTCATTATTATTGACAACAGGTGTTGCAGGAGACAAGAACCCAATGGTGACAACAACGGCAACCAACACCAGCATTCCCTCAATAACAAGAGCACTCCAGCGTTGGCTGAGGATGCGATCTTTAGTCGACCGTTTTGGAATGTCATATTCCGGATATTGTTTGGTCATAAAAAAATACCTCGCACTATCAGCTTACGATAAACACAGTTTTATAACTGCCTGTAACTTATCTGGTCGGGGTATCCGCCAGTTCATTACCAAAAAAATATTTATTCACCACGTAAATCTATTACCTGTGATTGTGCCACAGGATTTGCAGATTCGCCAGCGAGTTCGATATATTTCTCATAACTTGCAAGGCTGGCAGCGGTGTAACCTAGGTCTTCATATACTTGCGCCATATCAAAGTACATTTGTGCATATTGTGCGCCATATAGGTAAGCACGATTGAAATGTTCAATGGCAGAAACTTGTTTGTCTTGTGCCATCAGGATACGCCCTAAGTTGTAATGGGCTAATGCACAGGATTCGTATGTACAGTTGGGTTGGACTTCAAACACTGCCATACAATCACGATAAGCAGCGTCATAATCACCCATCTCGACATAGACCCAACAGCGATTTTCATGAGCAATCACATATTCAACTGGAGCATCAGCAAGGTCTAGGGCAGTATTGCAATGTTGTATTGCAGAGTCAAATTCGCCTAATTCACCATGCGCCCAACAAAGGGAGTTATACCCGTCGAAGGAGTTGGTATCCATTTGAATAACAGTTGAGTAATCACTATGGGCTTCGATGTAATCGCCTGAATTGATGTTGGCATAACCACGCCATACATAATTGTTTATGTCTTGAGGGTCTGCCATCACAGCTAAATCATACATACCTTCAGCTTCGGCATATTGTTGGTTGCGGATATAGTCGATACCATATTCTTGAATCACATCAATCGAAATACCATCAGATGATGTTTGGACTTCTGTATTTAATACGGGCTCAACAATCGCTTGTTCTTGGGTAGGTTCTTCATTTATGCCAAAGGGGTCAAGTGCGCGCCCTGCTGCAACTGTAATGACGAGTGTCATTGCGAGTTCAATAAGAATAGAACTCCAGCGTTGGGCGAAGAATTGTTGAATGATATTCTTTTCAGGTACATCGTACTCAGGATATTTATCGTACATGATTATCCTCGAAACTCTTTGAACCATTATAGCGTAAAATTGTGCAGTTTACCTAACGATTGGTATACGCTTACCAAACGATTTTACGCAAATTGGACTTATATCAACTGCTTAGCATTGTTAGAGACTTGTAATTTCATCTCAGCACAGCACATTGTACAATTTGTCACAATCGTAATTGCACTTTAATTGTTAAACATCACATCATATTAGTAATTTTAAACAAGTGTATCAACAGAATATCAGATAAATCTTGCGTTGTCATTAAAACTAAAGACCAATTCACAAACCCTTACATCTAGTTATAAATGACAAAACAATTTAAACACTCTATTTTGGTAAAATAGGGTGAAGTCAATTACCACACCCTATTATAGGTTTTAATTATTGTGCAGGCTGTATGCTAAATTGGACTTGTCCCGAATCTGCGCCACCACCTGCTAAACCAACATACACGCTGACCCACCCCGATTGCTCAAAGCGAACATCAAATAGGGAAGCATTTAAAGTTTGGTCTGTATCATCATTACCTGTCAAAATGACACCCTCTTGTTGCAAAACAATCATCGGGTCTACACTATCACCACTACTACTCATGACGGAGAAGTCAAGAACATCCCCTTCATATACGTAGACGCGGAATTGGTGCAATTGGTTCCGCCCAATTTTAAATTCAGTACGGAAGTCGTGTTCGGCAACTTCTAGCATACTGTGGGGCATGATGCCATTACGGCGTAGATATTGCAGGTAACTCACACCAGCAGCAGCACTCGCGGGTTCAATGTTTTCAAGTGCATTCCCTCGCGCAAGGTATAGATCATATTGGAAGGGGTTATCGAGCAGTAGCTCACTGTAATCGTCTACAGCAAGTTGATATTCACCGAGGTCACGGTAGGCTGCCGCACGATTGAGGCGTGCTAATTTGTAATCAGGGTCAAGGTCTAATGCAGCCGTATAGCTCGTAATTGCTTGACTATACTGTCCGAGGCGGTGCATCGCAGAGCCGTGATTATTCCACATCTGTGGAGTCTTTTCGACATCAGACTTAATCACCGCGTGGAAGGCATTCATCGCGCTCTGATAGTCACCTTGTTTATACATCAAAATACCATAATTATAACTGGCATCAATATAGTCTGGGGTGAGGTCTAAGGCGGTTTCATAATCATCACGTGCAGCATCTAAATGCCCGATATGCACATAAGCAATCGCACGATTGTTATAGGCTGTCGCATAAGTTGGGTCGAGGTCAATCGCATGAGAGTAGTCATTAATTGCGCGTTCCCATTCGCCCATACTGGCGTAAACATAACCGCGATTATTCCATGTATAAGCATATAACTCATCATGGCGGATAGCATGGTCATAATCAGCCAGTGCCAATTCGGTCATATTCATTGCATCATAAGAAATACCACGATTGTAATAAATTAAAGCGTTGCTTCTATCAAGTTCAGCCGCAGTGCTGTAATCATTAATGGCGGTCACATGGTCACCTGAACGGGCATAAGCGATACCGCGCTCCATCCATGCTTGTGTATCATTCGGGTTTGCATCAATGACAAGATTATATTGAGCAATCGCCACTTGGTAATTACCGCTGACAACTTCTTGCCATGCAATTGTTTTAACCACATCGGGGTCAATTGTTGCGACTTCTGTTGTTTGCTCTGCAACTGTCGCTTGAAAATCTGCAAGTGTGTTATCCACGACTTCGGCAGTTTCGGGTGTGGCACTAATATATGCCAGCGAAACAATCACCGCAATCATCACTGCGAGACTCTCGATAAGGAGGATGCCCCGTTGACGGAGGCTTTTGGGTTTGGTGGGTTTCTTATACATCACGTTAATCCCCATCTTTTTCGGTTACTTTATATTGTAACCTATTTTGTCAATATTTTGTCAAACCATTCATCTAATCATTGGGAATCTTTAATGTTTTATTTCTGTGATGTTCATATACGGGATGTACGGAACTTAGGATAAACGTAGATTTTGATGATACTTATATATCAAATTTTCATTAAATAGGGTCTTCAGTTTGTACTTTCATAGTAAGCTCTGCAATATAAGCATCGGCTTCTTCGCGTGTATCGAAAAATTTCATTCGGTCATATTGTGTCATCTTCAAAATCATCTCAGTCATCATTTTTAGACCAAAAGAAACACCCACAAACAAAATATAACCACTGCGCGGGTGAGATAAACCAGGTCCAGTCTTTGCAACGAGCCATTTGGGCGGAATATTTTTAGCTTTAGACATATCCACAATCGAATGAACTGTATAAGGTAGAGAATCACGATAGATTTTCTCCTCATCGTAGGCATCAAGCAATTGCTTCATATCTAAAGGGTCTTGCAATTCATAGATTAGGTGAGTTTTGTTGTCACTTAAAGAAACAGAAACAGACATAATATAGCCTCTGATAATTATGGGATACTATTTCTACATTATAATTCAACTTAATTGATTTTTTATTAAGAATTAAGAGCGTCTTTATTAAAAGGAATCTAACGAGTTAATCGATTGAGCCAGCCAAAAGTCTATTCGACAACTCACCGCTTTGGAATGACTTGAAAGCCCTTGTATTGCCTACGATTCGTGACTTCGTTACGCACAACAACATCAAACACTTTAGGATAGGCTTTTCGCATATGAACGGTTAATAGAGGATAATGGTAGCTAAGAGATATGCTACTATCTTGGCTGAAACAACAGAAGATATGAGGATGGGATAATAAAATGAAACAGACAAAAGTTGCAATTGTAACAGGCGCAGGGACAGGCATTGGTAAACACTCGACGCTGGCATTGTGGGACGCTGGTTTTTCGGTGGTATTGGCTGGGCGACGGATTGAGAAATTAGAAGAAACGGTTCAAGAAGCGGGTATTGATGCAGACCGTGCGCTAGTAGTTGCCACAGATGTGAGCGACCCCGACTCGGTATCAAATTTATTTACCTCAGCCCGTGCCAAATATGAGCGTCTGGATGTGCTGTTCAATAATGCTGGGCGCGGAACACCAGCGACTTCAATTGAAGAATTGACGTTTGAACAATGGATGGCTGTCCTGAATGTCAATCTAACAGGCTCATTTTTATGCACACAAGAAGCCTTCCGCTGGATGAAAGATCAAGATCCACAAGGTGGACGGATTATCAACAACGGCTCAATTTCGGCTCATGCTCCTCGCCCGGGGTCAGCACCCTACACCGCCACCAAACATGCGATTACAGGTTTAACCAAATCAACGGCATTAGACGGACGCGCTTATAATATCGCTTGCGGTCAAATCGATATTGGCAACGCCGCGACTGATATGACAGAACGTATGGCACGTGGTGTACCCCAAGCCAACGGAACAATGCAAGTCGAACCGACGATGGATGTCCGAAACGTAGCTGAGGCAGTTGTTTATATGGCGAGCCTACCGCTATCAGCTAATGTTCCCTTCATGACCGTGATGGCGACTCAAATGCCGTATATCGGACGTGGGTGATACAAGCCAATCATTTGACCTGAAAGCCTTTTTGCTGACTAAAATACAATGATTAAGGACAGAGCGATTAAGCCCTACACTTTGTGTTCTTACTGTCCCTCTGGGTGAAATCCAACCGAGCGCATTGATATTGTGGGGAATAATTGAGTTTATCGAAAAGCCGTTAGGGGTTATGGGAATATCTCGCTGACAGCTAATTCAAAATCGGGTAAAACATCATACCCCAACAAGGTATCATCGCTTGTAGCAAAGTCAATATCAGCACCCGTACGATAGACTTCGACTAATCGCTTTTCTGGGTAAACAAGCCATACTAACTGTGTGCCATTTGCCAAATAATACCCTGCCTTATCACGCATCAGTGTATAGCTATCGGTCGGCGATTTGATTTCAACAGCGAGGTCAGGCATGGTCGGTACAGCCCCTTTTTTGACAATATCCGAATCATTGACTTTACGAAAAGATACATCAGGTAAGCGATCATTAAGCTCATCATTGGGTTCACGATGCCGTATTTCTACCCCCACATGACCAATCGGATTCTGCTTGAGGTAGATGCGTATTTCCGTTGCAATGTTTACAGCAATGATGCCATGCTCTTCTGTCACCACTTTTTCTACAATCTCCCCATCAATGAGTTGGAATAAGCGGTCAGAATGTTTCGCAAGAAAGTCATCAAACCCTTCAATTGTTGTCTTTTGGTCTGCTAATGCCATCTATAAATAAGCCCTCATGTCCTTGAGATAATTCTATTATACCTAATTCTTGTTGACTATTTATGAATAAGTCCATATCTCATCCTACTACAAGCTGTTGAGGCTATTTCATACTGATATTTTTATCTATGCTCATTATGTTTGCGATAGAATCACAATTTAAGGTTCAACATACCACAATGGTTCACCCCATTCGAGGCTGACAACCGGGCTATCAAGTTGGTCAGATAGGTCAATATTATTATAAGAGTTACTGGGGTCATTGCCAAAAGTCAGAATGTAATCGTCAAATACCCATGCAATCTGATGGTATATAATGTCGATTTCATATGCATTAGTTTGGACGGCATCTTCGACAGGTGGCGCACCATATGCACGCCCATGTGTTGTTAAACACAAAGATGTATCTTCTACATCACACATAAACACAGAGAGTAGATTGTCAGGTAACCAGTAAATCTGTTGAACTTCAAATCCTTCAGTTAGGGGAATATTATGTGAACAACCCATAAATGGTGGTTTGCAACCTTCACTGAGACCAACTGTTGTTAGAAAGCAACTTCCGTCATCAGTAGTTGTAAAAATATCCAGACACCCAGATTGTTCTAAGATATGCTCCTTTAAAGTATTACTAGGATGTGTTTCGGGTGATATTGAAAAGAACTGTGTACCATCAGAGATTACAAGTGTGTCATCAAGAACAATATCGTTAGCTAAATCAACAAGCACCCACTCGGATTGCGTACCATAGCGAATATATTGCCCACCTCCCACAAATTCAAGCAAGGGAGGAATGTCGTCGGCTGTGTTCTCTGCGATTAAATCAGGTATCACCATTTTTCTTAAATCAATCCATTTTAGCCCCTCGGCATCCCAATAGGTGATAGACTGGCTATCTGCACTCCAATTACCATGTCCGACAATATCTTCGTATGTCTGAGTTATGCTGGTTTCTAAAGCCATCTCCCACATTGGTAACAAAGCAGGTGTATACCCGATACCTTCAGAAATCGGATAACGATCAATCGCATATATTGTCAATTTACTCTGATACCACGCTAGAATATATCTGCTATCTGGTGAAAACATCACATCATCAGCGAGTATGGTAGGTGGTGTGGCATCTTCTGGTGTGGTTTGATAAGTCAACTCATCCCAACTGGGTATAGGGGTACCTATCATAAACCATAGTGCAAATTCATCTGTATTTGGTGAAATATCGTAAACAACAGAATTCCGATCAGGAGATAATAAATAACATTCATCTGAACAACCGTCGTTATATGGACGTGCAATTCTTAGTTGGTTGGAGTCTATTGGCAAAATATAAGTCTGACCGCTTTGTGCTCTAATATACAATGGTCGAAAGCGAGGATATCCTGAGTATGCTTCTGGCTCTGAAGGTTGTTGTCCAACTGCTTTGGCAATCATCTTCTCAAATTCTGACAAACTCAATGAAACATAGTCATAGGGTGTAATATACTCTCCCTCATCTGGTTCACCTGTTTTCTTTACATAAGTAACAGTTTGCTCAAAATTTTCGTTTCTAATCTCAATAAACTGATCACTTGGAGTCTGACCAAAACCGTACGAACCATCTGCATTTTTATACAGCAGAAAGTAACCATGTGTACCTACTTCTGGATTTAGCTTGTGCTCAATGACACACTCATACACATATTCACTCCGTTTCCTGAGTAATGATCTTTCGTGTATCAGTAGGTATTCAGTCCCACTACCACTTAAATAGTATTCAACCTTGAGCATAGAATTGCCCGCGCTATTTTCGATCACTGCACCTCTAACAATGGTTGTGTGTGGTAGGAAGTCTTCTATCGGGAGTGGATAATCTCTTATGTAGCCACTACAGGCATAATTTATATTGGTTTGAAATATAAGTAAAATTATGAGAAGAATAAACACACTAGCTAGTTTGCGCATCGCAGGTACTCCACAAGATTTTAATATTCAATAGAATTAGTATAGTGCGTGTTGTTCAAAAATAATTCCATCGTCAGCAAGTCGTAGCGTAGAAGTACAAGAAGAGCAGAGCAATTAAGCCCTACCCTCTGTGTTTATATCTTCGTGTTGATTAGCTTCCCAAAATAACTTCGGAGCGGTCAAGGTTGCCGACCCCGTAGTATTTGGCATCGGGGTGATGGGTGAAGATAGCGGCGGTACTTTGTTCAGGCACCCATTGGAAGGATTCTGTCAGTTGCATACCAAGTT
>CAYGTY010000197.1:0-11153 GCA_964352825.1 uncultured Anaerolineaceae bacterium | reverse complement strand
ATTTTTAGTAATATCCCCTGTGGTTGTTTATATACGACCTACTGATGCACGGGAGAATCAGTTATATTGTCAGTCAGTCTTTAAAATCGTCTTCCCATGCGGTGTTGATGATATAGCGCAATGCTCCAGCGGTGACGAGTCCGAAGGTGATTGGACCGAGTGAGCAAAAAACGGGTAACCAGAAGCTCGTTCCTGTCAGTGACAGCGGCGCGCAGACTGCTCCAGCGAGGATATTCGCAACTATCCACCAGCCGACTTTTTCATAAAATAGAGGATGAAGAATTGTGGCTTGTGTCCCACCGAGGACTCCACCAAAGATTGCGCCTAAAATCAATAAAACGCTATTGAGACCTATCACAGCAACCAATAAAATCCACACAAATAATAATCCAATCGGTAATACACCGAGGACTGTACCTAGAACGCTGTATCCCAGCCAACGACGGGGTTCAATCGGGATGAGGTAGCGTAGACTCCATGCTTGACCACCGCCGATGATCAGCCCTGCAATGATTGTTCCGATGGGTGCGCCGATGATTCCCATAAAACGGATGCAGAGGGCAATTGCATATAAAGCGAGTGACCAGACAACAACATTAACCACTACCCAAGCGGTGTAGGGTGACTTGGCGATGGTCTGGAGTGTGTGTATGGCTGGTTTATTCATCGTTTATGCTAGCGTAGAAACCATAATTTCAATTGGGTGTTGGGGATGTATTTATGAATGGCAAATGTGCCAAAGGTAGTGAGCATTGCCGTCGGGTTATTGCGAAGGGTAGGTCGCTTTGTGGCAAACACACGAACACGCTTTAGAAGTTGCACTAATTTTTCTTCTGTTTGGGTATACTCATTTTGTTTTTGCATTTTCTGATTATACACTTGTTTTTGTAGTTACATACCGAAGTTTAATTGATGTGGCAACTGACCGCCAATATGATAAAACACAAATACGCCCGACCTGTTATCGAGGGGCGTGTTTGTGTGAGGGTTTTAGCTGATATGAGTTATATGCAATTAATCAATAATAAGGGTTTATAGGCTACTACAATCACCGATTAATTCACCACGATTATCCTGTACCCAACCTAGCGCATTACCAAGCTGAATCTGATAGAATGTGCCTGCATCACCCAATTCGTTAGCCCAAGAGCCTCCCTGCGCCATCACGGGGTAACTTGTTGCTGTTTGGATTATACCCAGAGATGCGCTGTTCATGTCTGCCTCGCGATATATTGTTACATCACCGTCGATGATGATAAATGGGTTAAATTCACAGCGTGCAGTATCGGGTTTGGGTGTACGAACATGAATTTCTGGCGAGAAGATAACACGAGCAGTATCACCAATAATTCCGTTCACTTTGAAGACTCCAGATGCTTCTGCGGGGACTGTCCATGCAAAGTTGAATCCATCAGCGCGGTTGTTATCATGTGCGATAATCTGCTCACCACTCCCATCATCAGGATAGTAGTGTAATGCTGCAATACGCAGGGTATTGTATTCCGCAGGGTCGACACCTGTCCAGCTAACAGTCACGGTTTGCCCAGCTTGCACAACATAATCTGACCAATCCGCAGGCGTACCTGCTTGAATATTGGGGTCAATACTCAATGCACCACGTGGACCAACTAGCATCGGTCTATTATCTGGCTCGACGCGGATAGAATAAGATTGTACACCTTCATGTTGTTGTCCTGGGATGCGTGCTGTAGCAAATATTTTCCCGCGTAATTCCATATTTGGATTATTCCAATTCACAAGAACCATCGCACCATCGGATAAATTTGTATCAATCCCAAGTGATGTAGGAGAAAAAATTGGACGATCTGGCACAAAGATGAACTCTGCCTGTATCAACCCCAGATCAGTCGGCATTCCCTTCCATTGAAGCGTCAGTTCCATTGTTGTATTTACGGTGTAGTTATTGCCGTTGTTACTCTGCCATGGCGAGATAGATATATTACCGATTTCTCGTAGCTCTGGTTCGACATAAGTGACCACAGTGCTTGTCTGTGATCTTACACTTTGATGCTGTTGTCCCGGCATCCGCGCAACTGCATAAACTGTACCCTGTATAATTTCGGGTGGATTCCAGAGGATCATCGCACCATTGGATAAGTCGCTATCAATGCCGATGGACTGTGGCGAATTAATGGAGCGGTTATCCACATAGATAAACTCAACCTGTGTCAGTCCGAGGTTCGTTGGGACACCCATCCACTGCACGGTTAACTCAAGATCCGTACGCACTCTATAGATGTTGCCACTATTTGTCTGCCACGGTGATATAACCAATGTCCCCTCAGTCCTGACGTTATTGGCATTGGTATTCGTTGTCGTTGTGGTATTTTGTATGGTTGTGCCATTACTGCTATTGGTATTGATTGCCGTTGTCAGGCGTAATTGTTGTCCCACTTCGATAACATTGCGGTTTTGCAGACAATTGATGCTGACCACATCATCCACGCTCATATTGGCACGGGTCGCGATGCCAAATAACGTATCACCTGCAATCACAGTATACATAGGTAAGTCTGTCCGCAGAGTACATCCAGCAACCGAATTTGTATTCACGGGTACAGATTCAACTACGGGTTGGACAACCTTATTTTTTGTTGTCTGAGTTGTGGAGGTATTTGTATTAGTTGTTGTGTTGGTCGTATTGGTATCCACCGCCAATACATCAGTTTGGGTTGTATTGAGCGCTTCATCGTTGCTATCATCAGATGAATCATTTTCTGTTGCATTACCGAATGACATATCAGAGTTGTCGGTTGATGAAATCGGCTCATTGACTGCTGTAAGTGCAATCGCTTCACTGGAATCATTGGGTCGCGGACCTTTACAGCCGACCAGTGCAAAAATAAGTGCAATAAATATAATGACCTTAATCTTCATGGAAAACCCTTTCCTATTCTGTCTCGTTCTACTTATATAGTCACAGTCAGAAAGGCAATCGTTCCATATTCATCGGATTATATTTATTGCATTAATCCTACCGTTTTCGTGAACTGAATTTCTATCTCAACATCCCCACCACCACCTCGATTGGGTGTTGAACGCTATGCCCTGCATCGTGTATCTGTGAACGACATGATGTCCCTGGAGCAGTGATAATGGCATTGGGATTATTACGAATGGCGGGTAGTAGGCGGTCTTCTGCGATTTTCATACTGACCTCGTAATGTTCATACCCAAAGCTACCTGCCACACCACAACATCCTGTATTCATCTCACTGACAGTTGCAGTCGGTATCGCCTTCAAGAGCTTGAGGGTGTCGGATGTTCCCCAAAGTGCTTTTTGATGACAGTGACCATGTAATAAAATCTCGCCTACATCTGATTTCCATTGTAGGGAATCGGCTTTTTCTGTTAGTTGACCTGCGAAGAATTGTTCGACGCTCAGACAACGTGCCGCTAGATGCTTGGCTGAATCTTGAATGGCAGGGTCAACCAATGTCAAGTAATCATCCGTGAAAGCACTCATACAACTCGGTTCGATGAATAAATAGGGCAATTCACCATGCTGACGATATAAAGCGAGAACATTTGCATTTGCCATCTGTTTCGCGTTATCAAGCAAGCCTTTACTGATGGCAGGTCGCCCACAACAGCCTTGTTCAGGTAAGCGTTGGATATTGACCTTAATCCCTAATTTATCTGCTAAGGTCATTACAGCGATTCCAACTTCGGGATGATTCCATTCGGTGAAGGTATCAACAATCAAGATGGCGTCGGGTTGGTCATGATGATGATAGTTGTTGAGTGCTGTAAAGCGTTTATTAGCATATTGTGGAAGCGGTCTATCGGTTGGGATGCCGACGAGGTTTGCGCCCATTTTGCCGAGTGGATTCGTGAGCATAAAATTGCTTAAAGTCGGAATCCGTCCAGCTAGTTGATTGACGCGATGAATATTGCCGAATAACTGTGTGACAAAGGGTGTCCCGTTTTTATCATGATAGGCGGATAAAAATTCGGATTTCATCTTAGCGACATCAACTGATGATGGGCATTCATTGGCACAGGCTTTGCAGGATAAACATAAATCGAGTACTTCTTTGACTTTTTCATTGCCGATGTCATTGGGGAGTTTGCCACTAATGGCTGCGCGTAAAGCATTGGCACGTCCACGTGTGCTATGGGCTTCGTCGAGTGTGGCTTGATAGGATGGACACATTGTGCCTGTTCCTTCTTTACGGCAGACTCCAGCCCCATTACACATTTCAACTGCACCGTTAAAGCCTTCGTCGGCTGACCAATCATAGCGGGTGTGGAATTCAATGACCTTGTAATCGGGTGAATAGCGCAACATATCGGCGGTATCCATTGGGGGTGAGTCAATGATTTTCCCAGGGTTCATCATACCCTCAGGGTCGAAGGCTTGTTTGACCTCACGGAACGCGCCCATGAGTTCAGAGCCAAACAGATATTCGCTAAATTCACCACGTACTAACCCCTGTCCATGTTCACCTGTAATTGTGCCTTGATACTTTTTGACTGTTTCGGCAACACGGTCAGCAATCGTGCGATATTGGTCACGCCCTTTCAAGGTTCTGAGGTCAATCAATGGGCGGATATGGAGGCAACCTGCACTGGCATGAGCATAAATGGCATAGGTGGTATCAGCATCGTGGATAATTTCCTCGACATCCATAATGTAATCAGCGAGATGTTCAACAGGGACAGCCGCATCTTCGACAAAAGAAATGGGTTTGGCGGCACTGCGCTCACTCATCATCAAACCCAAACCTGCTTTACGAACAACCCAAACATCGGATTGTTGTTGAGCGGTTTCCGCGACAGTGACAGTCCCTTTATAGCCGAGGCGTTGCATTAAGGCTTTGAGGTCATTAACTTTTGCTGTGAGCTCGCTATCTGTGCCGACAAATTCAACCACTTGAATGGCTTTTGGGTCGCCATCAACAAAAGTTAATCTATCGCGATAGCTGATACTTTCACGGGTTTTATCAAGTAAGAACTTATCCATTAATTCAACAGCAGATGGGTCGAGTTCAAGGATTCGAGGTGTGGCTTCGAGCGATGCGCGTAGACTATCAAAGTGAACCATCGCCAAGCGTTTATTCTCGTTACGGGGGCGTTCTACTAAACCTAACTCTGCACGGACAATTGTCGCGAGTGTTCCTTCTGCACCTGATAGTAACCAGTTCAGATTCACGTCATTGGGGTCGATTTTATCGAGAGCATACCCTGCGACTGTGCGCCATGTTTTTGGATAGCGTTCTTGAATCTGTGAGGCATGGGTTTGTGCCAATTGACTGACTTTTGCGCGAATGGTGTTGAGCGATTCTGTAGACTCATCCAACCAGACCAATTCACCATTAGCCAGTACCACTTGTAAGCGTTTGATATGGTCAGCGGTCATGCCATAGCGGATACTGTGTGCGCCTGTTGAGTTGTTGCTGACGATGCCACCAATGGATGCCCGTTCTGCGCTGGCTGGGTCGGGTCCGAACATCAACCCCATACCTGCAATTTGATTGTTGAGTAAGCCTAAGATAACACCTGATTCCACATCGACTGTTTTTGCATCGGCATTGATACCGCGAACACGGCGCATATGTCGTGTAAAATCCATGATAATTGCTTCACCCACTCCTTGACCTGCCAAGCCACTGCCACCACCACGTGGTAAGACAGGGACACTATATTTATGGGCTGTCTCATGGATGGCAACCACATCATCAGGGTTGCGTGGGAAGGTCACAGCAATCGGCATAATTTGATAATTGCTGGCATCGGTGCTGTAGAGGATGCGCGTCATTTGGTCGTCGGTTGCGTTGTCTTTACCGATTGCAGTTTGTAAGTCGTGGATGAGGTCATTGATTTTCATGGTTGAGCTTTCATGGTTAAGCCATATAGATTGACTCTAATTGTACTGACTTTTGCATCAAAGCCCAAAATTTTATGATCGCCACAAAAGGGAATCATAGGTGATTATTTTATGTTTGTGTCATGGCGAGATATATCGTCGCCACTACGAAACCTTATGTTTCATGTTTATGGGCTAACGAACTGCCAAATCTGTCCGCCGGGGATAATATTCAAAATTGTGTTATCGCCTGCCGTCAGATAGAGGTCTTCGCGCTCGTTGCTGGACGGTGCAGTTTGATAAAAACCTTGAAAATTCTTGGCTTCGCTTGTGCCTAATCCTAAACGATTGCGGACAGTCTCATTACTGCGCCATAAAAACCCAAGTTCACGCAGAGGCTGGAATAAGCCTGGGGGCGGTACGAAATTGGCTTCTGACTCAGGGTGAATCTCTGAATTATATTGGCTATTGAAGGATAACCATGCTGGGTTATTGCCATCATTAAATAAGACATAAATCTGGGTGCGGTCAGCGATATACACCATGCGACCACGCTCAAAAGGTTGCTCTATGATGGTGGTATCAACCGCTTCTTGAGCAGGACATTCATTGGGTGGGGGCGTAAAGAACCACTGTATCGGACAGCGTATTGGAATAGTTAAACGGGCTTCATTATACGTTTCGGCTTCACCGACAGCTAGCATAAATGATAACTGTCCGCGATCACTACTACGGGTTTGGATATTCAAGCTACTATCAGGTGGAACATTCCAGACCTGTTGACGAGTTTCATCAGGGTTTAAGCGATAAATCACAGCAGAATCGACATTACGCGCTGACCAAAATAGGGTAACACCGCCCCCCGGTTGAACCTCTAATACATCCGATGTGAAAAATTCAATTCTTGCTGCATTCGGGTTTGAGACACGAGTCGAGGTCGGTTCGTCAGGTGCAGGCGTACGGGTTGAGCCTAATAAAGGTGTTGGGCTTGCTCCATCAATCACCTGTGCAACTTGGGTTGGACGACGGGTTGGTGTGATGTTACGGGCTGGGGTATGAGTCGGTGAGGGTGTATAGCTGGCAGTGGCTGTTGGCAAATCGGTTGGGATAATTTGCTGAGCCGTTGCACTACAAGCCGATGCAATCATCATCAATAGACATAAACTTAATATTTTTGCAGACCTAAGCATCATCATATGTTGATTCAATGGGATACACCAACCGCTATTATTATCATTATCAGTAATTATAAAATTCAAAAACCATAGCTCAAATTATACCACGCCTTGCCGATGTCGATTTAGAATTCCATCAGTAAATAGATGCTATTTTTGATAATTCAGGTCTGCATATGTTAGGATTAGCGCAATTGGCTTGTTGAAAAATTAAAATTAGGAGTATGTATTGATATGTATGGTAAACAATTACCCCGTCGCAGATTAGGTCGTACTGAATTAACTGTTCCTATAATGTCCTTAGGAGGTGTCGGCTTTGGTGGATTGGGGACAAAGGTTGAAGAAGCCGAAGCAATTGAAGGGATTCAATATGCGCTTGAACAAGGGATAGATTATATTGATACATCGCCCTTTTATGGTGAAAGTGAACGTCGGCTCGGAATTGCTCTGCAAGGGTATCCGCGTGAAGATGTAATTTTATCAACAAAAACAGGGACGCACCCTGACCGTTGGCAAGATTATTCATGGGATGGCACAATGTGGACTGTCGAAAATAGCTTGAAGTTGTTGGGGACAGATTATATCGACTTATTGTTGATTCATGACCCAGTCGATTTTGACCCATCATTTGAACCGCGTGGCGCACTCGAGGCATTAGAAAGCCTCAAAGAACAAGGCGTGATTAAGTCGATTGGTTTAGGGCAACGTCGGCATGATTATCATATACGGGCGATTGAGTCAGGGCGATTTGATGCGATTTTGACATTCACCGATTACAACCCTTTGCATACCAGCGCACAAGATGTCCTCTTACCGCTGGCGCAAAAACATGATGTCGGTGTGTTGAATGGGGCGGTGATGGTACATGGTTTATTGAGTGGCGATGACCCGCGTAAGGTCAATCAAGGGCTTGAATTTGCTGCACCTCAATATCGTTTAGATACGGCGATTGCATTTTATGAATTTTGCCAAAAGCATGATGTGCCGATGTTGGCGGTGGTGTTCCAGTTTTGTATGCGTCAGGAACTGATTGGCTGTACTTTAACAGGGGCGAAGAATATTGCCGAAATTGACGCGAACTTCGGCTCGGCACTCACACCATTACCTGACTATATCTGGGATGAATTGGATGCTTTGAATTTGAATGCAATCTGGGAAGCTGGTGAAAAAGCTGAGGGTAATTCATAATTTTTCTTATCTTGTAGTGGAGAGATATATCTCTCTCCACTGCTATTATAATTTCTGAAATCTATTGTAAATTTAAGTCAATCAACCCCTACAGAAATATACGATACGATTATTTTAGGTGTCGTAAGCGTTGGCGGCGTAGTCTTTGGCTGTACCTGCGACCACTGCTACATTGATACCTTCTGCTTCGGCACGTTGTTTGGTTTCGTTAATTTCATCTTTGAGGCGCATAACATCGCGGTCGGTTGCGTCGTAACCCATGGCATCATCAATTAGCAATTCTGCAATTGTTACCAAGCGGACACTCTTCATCATCAACGAGACCAATTCCACAATTGCACTCACGATGTTATAGCGTTTCTCGGTTAGATAGGCGACATGGAGAGCTTGACGATAGCGTAATAGAGCTTCGGGTAGGCGTTTGGCTTCAACCAATGCTTGACCAAGGTTGCTGAGTTGTAAGGCTTCTTCTTCACGGTCATTGACTTCGCGTGAGATATGTAAGGCTGAGGTGTGATAATTAACGGCTTCACTCCAGCGTTCTAATTCTGCATTGGCTGAGCCAAGCCCCCCTAATGTTTGACCTTCCAATGCACGCTTACCTTGTTCTTTAAAGAGTGTATTGGCTTGTTCAAGGGTTTGAATTGCATATTCGGCATCCCCATTATCAAGATGCGCGACACCTAATTTGTATAAGATAGCCGATTCGTTTTGTTTATCGTCGCGTTTACGGGCGATGGTTAGGGCGGATTCATAGGCTTCGACAGCTTCTTGTGCTTCACCGAGTTCTTGATGAGCATCGCCGAGTGTCATCAGCAAGTGCATTTCGGTATCGGCATCATCGAGTTCTTCAGCCAGTTGTAAGCCTTGATTGGCGTGGGCAACTGCGGCTTGAGCATTATCTGTTCGTGCTAATAAACCCGATAACATATCAAGGGTTTCGAGCCTGCCTTCTTTATCTTCATTTTCTTCATAAATTTGGAGAGCTTCATTATAGGTTGTGATGGCTTCGCGCTCGCGTCCTTGCGTAATTTGGACTTTGCCAATGGCTTTTAAGATTTGGACTTGGCGGTGAACCTCTTTGTTTTGACGAGCTACACTGAGCGCAGTTCTGAGTTGGTCAATGTTGATTGTTTGCAAACCTGCATCATCGCTCGGGATAAAGGTTGCATCACTGGGGTCTTCTTCCGCTTCGTCTTCCTCTTCTTCGTTATCAACCGTATTGGCAAATTCGATTTCTTCAAGTTCATCGTCTTCGAGGTCATATTCAAAATCCTCAGGGGCGGATAGACTTTCGTCATCGCCATCAGCGATACTCTCTAATTCACCATAAGCAGGGAAGGCATTGGTTGAGCCAGAGCCGTATGCGCGTAAGAGTAAAAATTCATACATATAGCCTTCGGATTGCACAAAATCGCCTGATTGGGATAAAGCGACAACAATCGCATTGGCAAGGTCACGGTCACCTTTTTCTGCTGCCCAGCGTGCTGTCGTGACGAGGTTATCCATCTCAATTGCCATTCGCATAAAGGCTTCATCACCTTCGCTATGGGTTTTGATATATTTCCGAATTGTACTTTCGATTTTGTCGCGCAATCCATCCATACGATTGCTACCGCTCAACCATGTCTCCAAAAATTGATGCACAGTTGGATGTAGACGATAGTAGGCTTCCTCATGACGGTCAAATTTTTCGACGAGGAATAATTGCGATAAGATGGTCATGGCTTGGTCAATATTGGCTTGCGGTACACCCCCGACCAAACTCAAAAATGAGGATGATGCTTCTCCGCTCACGGTTGCGCCTAACATCAAGAGTAGCCCTTGTAGGGCTTGGTTCAAGGAGCGATAACTGGCTGTGAGCGCGGCTAATGTGCCATTATTATTGACGGACTTGATTAGCTCTTGTAGTGTTTTATCATATTCGCGTGGGGTTTGTTTGGCGGCAGTCATTGCGCGTGCGGCTAATGACAAGGGGAAGGGTTCAAAATCGACTGCTTTGGCAATCGCATAAATATCAATATCAAATTTATTATCTTTAATACCCGATTTTTGTTTAAATAATAACGCCGCAGACGCATCATCTAATTTTGTGACGGGGATACTTTGCCAAGCGTCATCCATAATTGCGGAAGTCGTCGTTACCAATAGCGGGTATGCACCACCGCAACGCTCTATAAATTGCTTGAGTACTTCGGCTTTGATTTCGCCATCGAGGACTAGCAAGGGTTTATTTTGACTGAGCAGATTGGCAACTGCGCCGACTTTGCTTAAGGGGTTTTGGCTGGTGCTAATGTCATGATTTTCATAAGCTCGCCCAATGCGCGCCATCAATTCCACTAAAGGTGGATTTTTGACACTGAGCCATAAGACAGTCTGGTTGGGTTGCTGTGCATAGGCACTCGCAATCGTGACGGCGATAGTTGTCTTGCCGATACCTGGGCTACCGTGTAATACAATAGGTGTATTTTGACGCAGAACGCCAAGTATTGTTTTAAGTAATTCATCACGCCCGATTGGTCGCCCTGGGTGCATTAATGGCATATCGCCAATTGCAGTTACAGGTGCTTCATGGGGTTTGAGTTCTGGCATAAGTTGCCCCCAGCTGTTGATTATTCAATTAAGTCAGTACATTATAAACTAAAGTATAACATTGACCCCACTATCACGGCAATTTAGGTTACTAATTTCCCATCTTTAATTTGTCCAAATGCCTTGATTGATTAAGAATCTATTCAAAAACAGTGATGTTATATCTAATCTTTAAGTGGTTTAATAGCTCATTAGAAATCATAAAAGACTTAATTTGTAAAAATCTCTTATCAAAATAATGAATTTCCGACTTGATTATTGGATGGCAGTCGTTTACAATCCTCTGGCTTTAGCTGGGCACGTGGCGCAATGGCAGCGCAGTTGACTTTTAATCAATTGGTTGTAGGTTCGAATCCTACCGTGCTCAC
>CAYGTY010000196.1:0-11168 GCA_964352825.1 uncultured Anaerolineaceae bacterium | reverse complement strand
TGCCAGCCTATCAAGCTCTATCCCCCTCAGCATTAGATTCAGGTGTGATGAATGTATTGGGTGGAAGTCTCACCTTGCTTGTTCCTGATAATTTAGGGGCGGAATTGTTCTTGAGCAAGTCAACCAACTCACGACCAGAATTTGACGATCTTTCGTATCTACTCGAAGATAGAGGCAATGAGTGGCGTTTATCCCAACGTGATTTTGATAATTTACCCATCAAGACAAGTTATATCGTGAGCGCACCATCGGGAGCAGTCACAGTGGATACGATTGAGTAAGTATATCAATTTAACTTCGCGATTTCTCAAAAAAATACCACCACAAAGTTCACGAAGAACACAAAGGTAAAGTGCCAATAAAAAGATGGTAAGTGGTCAGATTCTAATGATACCCATACCCAAGATATTAGGTTTTACTCAGCACTTTAAAATAGACTAATCAACCGTGTAAGTATATTGTGCTGGATATAGCCATTGTCTTTATACCATTGATAGGTCTCTTCTAGGCTGGTTTTAATATCAATCTGAGGGGTGAAGATTTCCTCATAGGCTTTGCGACCATCAAAAAATACATTTGTGCCACCGAGCCGTGTTTGGTTGGCATCCATCGGGGTCTGTAAACCGAGTTTTCGCAAAAACTCAATCAAGCGGGCTGTCGGCTCAAGCATCCAATCGGGACTCGAAAATATGGGCGCACGGACATCACAGGCTTCGGCAATCATCTTAAACCAAATGCTATAGGGATAATTCGCCGTATTAAGCACATAGCGTTCCCCTGAGCGTCCGCGTGTCATGGCATTGAGGTGGGCTTGTGCTACATCACGGACATCAATCACAGCCAATCCGCCTGATGACATTGGGACTGCCCATTGAAAACGTGCGGATTCGATAATAAATGTGCCAGAGATGGCATTGAGGTCACCCGGTCCGATAATCACAGTCGGGTTTAAGGTGACAACATCCAAGCCATCCGCGACAAATTCAGCGACGACTTCCTCAGCTTTGACTTTAGAATAGGCATACCAAAAACGCTCTGGCGGTAGATTAAAGGGTTCGGTTTCGTCTGAGGCTGTACCATCTTTGCGGAATCCGACAGCCGATGCGCTACTGGTAAATATCACCCGTTTCACGCCAGCCGACTTTGCCGCAGTCAGCACATTACGTGTGCCATCGACATTAATACGAAGCAGTGCCTCTTTGTCATCATCTTTCCAGTAATCGGCTTTAGCAGCGACATGATAGACAATATCACACCCCTCACAGGCTTCTTGCAAGATGTCGATATCGTGCAAATCACCTTCAATCGCTTCATAGGTCAGCCCAGCCAGTATCTTTAATTTTTTGGCAGAGCGATATAAGACACGCACCGTATGACCGTTTTCGACCAAGAGCTTAACCAAATATGACCCGACAAATCCTGTACCACCTGTGACCAATACCTTCATTCAGCTGTAAACCTCTTCAATATAAGTCGCCTTTGATAGAGTTTTCGGACGGGAAGAATCCTGTCCCTACGCCCATATATCAATGTTTTGTAGGGGCGATGACCTGTCTCGCCCGAAAACGCATTTTCAGTAGAGATAGATGGATGACCCATATGGGTGCATATGAAAGTCTGGTCGGTATCTTTAATGTGCAACAATGCCAGTATCTTAATTCTGTGCTGGAATCAATAACTCATCGCCAACAGCCAATGAATCAGGGTTTGCTAAACCATTGAGTTCAACAATCGCACTAATGCTTGTATTGTAACGATTGGCAATGCCCCCTAAGGTGTCACCTGATACCACGACATGGATTTGCTGTCCAGCCACTGGGATATTGCCACCACCTGCGGGTTCAACCGTCGCAACTGTACTGCCACCGATAATACGGGTAGGTGTTGCTTGAATGGTGCTAGTGCTGTCTTCTTGACTATCTTGTTGCCCAGGGACACAATCGGGAATGCGCAACAAATCGCCGACATTGATATTATCGCTTTCGAGGCTGTTTGCTTGTTTGAGAGCTTCGACACTTGTGTCATTGTTAACTGCAATACGGAATAAGTTATCCCCTGATACGATCTCATAGATACATTCATCGTCAGCAGACGGACCATCCCCAATTCTTGTAGGTGTTGGTGGCACAATATCAAAGGTCGCAGTTGCGGTGGGTGGAACAACGGTTGGTTGTACGACTTGCCCTGGGGGTGGTTCTGGTGTGACAAATACAGGGCTGGTTGCCGTTGGGACAATCGCTGGGATATTGGTCGTCGATGGTAAACCTAATGTAGGCGATACCAACGGAACATTGGTCGGGTCTACATCAGCAGGGTCTAATGTTTTGCTCGGTTGAACGCCTCCAAGTGTGGTGGGTGTGAGATTACTACCCTGTGCGGATATATCTTCAGTCGCTTCTGCAAGTGTCGGAATAGATAAATTAGCCGTCGGACTCGCAATGGATTCTGCGCTTTGACTATCAACTTGTTGGAACGAATCATCTGCTTGACGGTAGCATCCTGCAAGGATCATTGTGCAAGCAACCAGCAAAAATAAAACTCTGTGTGTCATTAAGTATTGCCCTCTCATCGTTGTTCAACCATAGTTACATTATATAAGACGCAAAGGGGATGGGCTAGTTGGGGATAATCAGATTTGATTTCCGTTTCTGTCGATAATCTTTATCCTTGGGGATGGGTTTTCCCCGTTATGATGAATACAGGGTGATTTGAGGGGAATATCGCTACATATAGCAACATCAATCATCAAACTCGATACATGATTCGCCTATATCTAAAACTCATAAAATCTAAATTGCTGTACACTTAATCATGTCTGTCATCACTTATGATTTAACATATCAATATCCAAAAGGAAATTCTCGTCATATGGCACAACGAACACTCCATCTTATTCGTCATGGTCAATATACAAAACAATCGCACGATGATGAATTAGGTGGCGTATTGACAGAACTGGGGCAATATCAGGCGCAACTCGTGGGCGAGTTTCTGAGTCATCTGAATATTTCAGCCATCCATTGTAGCTCAATGCGTCGCGCCCAAGAAACAGCCGATATTATCGCAGGCATGATGCCACAGATTGAACCCCTGTCGACTGAATTGTTATGGGAGCTTATCCCAACAATACCCAGCCATTTGGCAGACTATTTTGAATTATTAGCTGAACGAAACCCACAATTTAGTCCCGAACAAGTTGTTAAAAACCGTCAGATTGCTGATGAAGCATTTGAGACCTTTTTTCATCCACCATCTGGTTTGAGTGACCAAATTATTATTGTCTGTCATGGGAACTTGATACGTTACCTTGTATGTCTAGCTTTGGGGATACCCCATGATAAGTGGAGTAATATGTTAATCCATCACTGTAGCATTACATCGATTGTGGTTGAAGATAATGCTGATATGACATTGGTATCGTATAACGAAACTGGGCATCTACCGCAAAATGTAAAGACTGAGCGTTAAGGAGAGAGCAAATGGCAAAGCGTATCTTATATCTAATTCGCAACGGAGAGTACCATCGTGATGCAATGGATGAAAATTTTAATGCCCCGCTTACTGAGCGTGGTATTGAGCAAGCCAAGCGTACTGCCAGCGCATTAAAAGATTTACCGATTCAGTCAATTTATACCAGCCCACATGAACAAACAGGCGCAACAGCTGCTATTTTAGATGATAAGCTCTCTAATGCTCAATTTGATATTAGTGATGAACTCAAACAATATCACACTGCGAGTACTAACAAGACCTTGACGCGTGAGTTATTGCTCAAAGCTATGGACGAGGATTATCTTCCTGAAGACCAAGTTGAAGTTGCTTATACGCGCTTCTTCAAACCTGCTGACGACGAATCAGATGTCCACGAGGTTCTAGTTTGTCACGGTAATATTGTTCTCGATTTGATATGTTATGCGACCCAAGTTAACCCTGAGGTGTGGTCACATATGTTAATCAACAATTGCGCAATTAATATTATTTCGATTGAGTCGATGGATGATATACAGCTGGTTGCATTTAATGATGTGCGTCATTTGCCCGAGGACTTGCGGACGGAGTAGACGGAGACAGGTCACAGTCCAGAAAAAATGATTATTTGTAAGGGCAATTCGCCGAATTATTTTACTGTTGTATAGTTAAGAAAGTCATGGCTTAAAAAGACCCGCCTCTTATTTAATCACTCCACATATGGTTCAAAACCATAGGCTAGAATATTTGGTAAACTCACTGAAGGGGGTATTAGAGCCCCTTTAGCGGATTTTTTTGTTATTAGCTGAGCAGCTTTTAGCCCTCAGTGATGGTGATATAAAACAAATATTGCTTAAGTTTACAGCTATAGGGCAATTCGCCGAAAATTGCCCCTACAACATTTTCATCATAAATCAAATTTACTTAATCGCTATCAGGAACGGTTGCCAACACAGGTAATCCAACAATTGCCTCGACATCTTCACGCCGACGAACAATGCTACTTTCCAAAAATTCCAATACAAACACGATAATTCCACCAACAAATATGCCAGCCACCAAGCCGACAACGGTGTTAATCATCACATTCGGACTCGCTTGGAAGGGAACGGGGTTATCTTGGATACGGGCTTCGATGCGGTCTTCACGGCGGGCTTGTTGGTTAAGCTCATTGCGATATTCAAGCAATAAATCACCCCATGCCGATGCAATACGAACGGCTTCATTTCGGTCTGGGTGGTCAGCATCAATCTGAATCAACAAACTCAGTTGGTCAGCCGCAATTGTCACATTACCCCGTAATTGCCCTGGGGTCATATCCAGTTGCAGACGGTCAATAACCTCAGCTGCACGCAAAGAACTATCCAGATATTGCACATGGCTATTCAAAATTTGACGAGCCGCTTCGGTCAAGCCAAAGTCACTCCGACTCGGAATAATCAATACTTTTTGGCTGGCACGGTAAACAGGTTCAAGTTGACGGCTAAACATAAATGCCGCCCCTGCCGCAATCACACCCAGCAGAATCATAATCCATCCACGTCGTATGAGAATACGACCATAATCGACAAGGTTCATTGTACTTTCCTTTAATTAATCGACGCACGGTATTGTATCGCTATTGTGGGGTAGGTCAAGCGTGGGTGTAAATTGAAAGGAGCCGATATAGGAATCGACTCCTAGGTGAAGGGTATTGCAAGGGATTTTTTTCCTCGCAATGGTGAGGTTGTGTCGACCTCACAAAAAGGGATAATAAAACGTTTGAAGACGTTTTCATAATTATACGCTAAGAATCACGATTACTTAATATGTATAACACTTTTCGGACAAACTCTTATCTCTTTATCATGCTATGACCATTGCTGTTAGTCAGTATCTTATGTAAATGATGGACGATACAAAAGCAAGAAAATTAATATCTGTTGGTAAATTTATTTATAGGGACGAACATCTTTAGGATAGGCTCTTGATAGTAAGATTGTTGATTTATGCTTATAGATTCCCCATAAAATCTCAACTGCGGTTACAATCTAGATAATACATAATGACCTGAGAACTTTCCGTGAAAAATCCAACACCGATTCAAGACTTAAATACTGTCTTGACTGAGCTAACAAACAGTATCCGTTCACTTTTGGGTGAGCAATTGTTGGCTGTCTATTTGCAGGGGTCTTTTGCCTTGGGGGATTGGGATGAGCATAGTGATGTCGATTTTATGGTTGTGGTCAAAGATGACATTTCCGATATACAGTTTACGCAATTGCAAGCGATGCACGAGCGTATCTTTGACTTTTGCCCACCATGGTCAACCCATCTCGAAGGCTCGTATTTCCCACAAGCCATACTCAAAACCGCCGACTTAAATCACACGCCATTGGTTTATATTGATAATGCCAGCCGTACTTTGGAACGCTCTACCCATGATAACGAGTTGGTGGTGCGCTGGGTCACACGCGAATATGGGATTCCTTTATATGGTGCAGATGCTAAAACGTATATCGACCCGATTCCGACGGATGACCTCAAACAAGAGGTACGCGAAACCATGAATACATGGGCGGATGATATACTTGAGGGGCGTTATGAGTTAAATAATCAATGGGCGCAACCCTTTGCTGTCTTGAGTTATTGTCGTATGTTACACACCCTACAAACGGGTAGAATACACTCCAAATTACAAGGAGCAGAGTGGGCAAAATCAACATTGGGTACAGAATGGAAAGACCTTATTGACCGTGCATGGGACAATCGTCCAAACCCAGGAGAGAAGGTCTGGCAACGGGCTGACCCAAAAGATTTGGAACGCACATTTCAATTTATTCGTTATGTGCTTGAGTTAAGTAAGCCTTAAAATATTTCATAGACAGAGGAGATTTTATGCGACAGATACTTCGATTATTTATTGTTATTATTCTTGCAAGCCTAGGATTTACATCCATACAAGCACAAGCCCCTGATTGGGAAGCGTGGATGTATAACCCTGAAAATGGGCGTATGATTTTGATTGGGAGTGACCGCTCGATTTATGCGGATTTTATGCTCCCCGGATTACAAGGGAATAACTACTCTCAGGATGTGGTTGTCTCACCTGATGGACGAATTATCCTTTATACCCTCCATAATCAGAATAATGGGGTTATCAGTTTATATGCCTACGATACCATTGTGAATTCAATCGCGGCATCGTATGTGATCCCTTCGCAACAGACTCAAATTGTCTATACCTCCATTGATATGCAATCGGATGAACAGTCTTTTAGCCCTGATGGCAATTCGGTTGCCTTTGGTTACTCGATTGATGGGGAATGGTCAGTTATCGTGATGGATTTGTTTACCTCACCGGGGACGATCCGCTTCCAACTGAATGAATCTGACCCGAGCGCAAGCCAAGTCCCTGAATATGGTCTGGATGTCGCCAAGATTATGGCATTTGATGGTTTCGTCATTGATTTTGTGATTATCGCTGCTGGGACTGAGGGCTTACCTGCTTATCCACATATGACCTATGACACACGGAATAATAGCCTCAAACGTAATATTTATTATAGTGTGCCATTTGGAGATTTCCATCCCAGCAACGGAAGTTATATTTTCCCAATTGCCGATTTCCGTACTGTGCCGTCTAATCCACTCTATTCACAACGTGGCGAACATATCAACTCTCTGCATGTTCATCAAGAGGGGACAAGTAGCATCTATCCTGTTTATACAACGGGTGATAAGTCCGTCAATACCCCTCGATTTATTCAAAATGGCGAAAAAGTCTTGTTCCGTACATATGATGAAACGACGCAATCGAGTGATTGGATGATTCTCGAAGAACTAGCAAATGGTCAGCAACAACAGTTTCTCTTATCTCAATTACGGAATTTCTTCGCCAGAGATGTTGAAAATACGGGTGACGGGATGCTGATGACCGTTAATGTTGACAATAATCTGCCTCCTGGTTTATCGAATTTATCAGTCTATCCCAATCGAACCGTATTGATGAGCTATAACACACGGACAGATTCTACTGCTAGCACAGGGACAGCCATGTGGATTGGCGAAGAAAATGTGACCTATTACTTAGTCGGGGTCACGGATAATAATCTCGGTACACGCCCAGTTGCTCCACCACTAACAGCACGGGGCGCACCGATAGATCTCAGTACCTATGGGACACTTTCACCCTTTGCTGCGAATGAACAAATTGTCGGCTCATCAACGGCTCAGGGTGCTGGCAATTTACAAATAGGTGGACAAGCCCAAGTCTTCACCACCAATAATGATCGTGCCAATATGCGAAGTGCGGCTGGTATCAGCTTCCCTGTGGTCGAAAAGCTGTCTAATGGGGTCGTCGTCAATGTTGTCAACGGTCCAGCAAGCAATGATGGATTTATCTGGTGGCAGGTTCAATTTGGTGCAATAACAGGCTGGGTTGTTGAATCGGCGGATGGAGTACGCGTTCTCCAATCCTATGGTGGGACTTTACCGACACCTGTTCCAACCCCTGCGAATATCTCTCCACCGAGTGCGGCAACGAATTTGTTTGTGGGTGCAAGAGTGATTGTGACAGCCGACGGCAACAATCTCAATGCCCGTCAAAGCACATCAACCAATGCCAGTGTTGTTGCTGTTTATCAAACCAGTGAACAATTGACGATTGTCGGTGGTCCTATAAACAGTGAAGGGTATATCTGGTGGCAAGTGAATACAGACTTTGGTAGAGCATGGGTGGCAGAAGGCGCAGGTGACGAAAAGTGGATTATTAACATCAATGGCTAGCTCATAAAAGAGGATAAGTCTGGTATTTATTCAGCTTACCGTGAGGATTCAACAAAATTATTGAACCGCTAAAGACGCAGAGAAAAGCAATAAAAGTGAGTTTGTGTAGAGTTGAACTTGTGTGTTCAACCGTCGGGAGCAGACATGGCAACTCCCCTACAGTTACAAAACATACCTTTAGTATCTTAGCGGTTTGATTTTTTATACACCTCATGGATAAGTGAATAATTACTAAATGTAGAGAGAAATCGCCCTGACTTTGAGCCTATATCGTCTTCAAATGGGCTGTGCTATGATTAATTCTAGAGATTGATAAAACATATATTGTCTGAGGACATCAGCATGAACCCTGTGATTCTATTAACCAGCATATTTGCACTGATTATTGGCTTAGCGGTCACATTTTTTGGTGAACGTATCTTTAAAATATCACTCACATCAACGGGGTTTGCTGTCGGTGCTGTGTTGGCTGGTGGGATACTCTTTAACTTTAGCGAGAATATTTTTATAGCAATGGTGGGGGCGGCGATTGCAGGATTTATAACTTCCTTGTTGGTACGCTCAGCTTATCGTACAGGGCTATTTGTCATTGGCTTTGCGATGTCCTCAATCATCGCCACTTATATTGCGATTGCGATGGATGCAGTATCAGTGAACATTCAAAATATCGAAAACATCGACCCCAACACAATCCAGCAACTCCTGCCTTTAATTTTGGCTGGCTTTGCGATGTCGATGGTCTCAGGCTCACTGATTGTTTTGTTTGACACCCCAATTTTGCGGGTGGCGACGGCGATTTTTGGGGCGATTGTTTTTTCGATTAGTGGTTTTGTCTTAACAACAGGTATGGAGAGCTTGCCACAATCAACGGCATCTTTGGTCAGCGTTCAATTATTTGTATGGGGTGCAATCTGGATACCACTGGCAATTGCGGGTGTGGTCTTTCAATTCTTTGGGGTCAACTGGCTATTCCGTTTGCTCCAAATCGACCAAGGCTCACGTCAAGAAAATGCGCGTCGCAAAGCCTACTATCAACAGAAACAGCAAGTCCAACGCCCACCCAATCAGCAAACACCACCCCAACAAGGCTATCCACAAAACCCACAACAACGCCCACCCTCATCAGGACAAGCAAATCCGCAAGGTTATCCGCCACAGCGTCCATCAGCAGGGCAACCGAGTCAACAGGGCTATCCACCTAAACGGCAACCCCCACAACGCCGTAAGCCTTAATCCCTTAAATTAATTTGCCCAAGCGAGATTAGCAATCATCCACTTGAGATAATGATGTTAGACGGATGTTTTCTTTTCGGCTTCGTCAACATTGATGTAATCTGAGACAATCTGAGGCTCAGTAGGGTTCTCAGGGTCTACCAATATATAAATCCGACTGCCAACGATATATTCCTTGCGCTTGGCAATACTTCTTTTGTTGATTAATTCACCTTCATACTCATATACATATCGCATCTCACGTACACGAGCGCGACCATATTTGACGGTTTCTACTGATTTTATGATTGCCGTATCCATAAAACTCCGATTCCATATATCCCGAATGGCTTGCATTTGCCGTCTTATGAACACAACACTTCCTACGATTAAAAACACCATGAAGACCATAAATCCCCAGAAATCAGCAGTTTGTTGTTCCGCAGGGACTTGAAAAAACAAGCCAACCATGAAGAAAACAGCTAAACCTAAAACAAGCATTGGAATAGATAATTTTATGTCATTGGTTAGAATGCTAAGCATACTAGGTGGTGGTGGTTTGTCGATCATGATATTTTTCTCCTAAAATAAAATGACGAATAGACTAAATTAATTTGCCCAAGCAGGATAAGCAATCATATGCGCTTTTTCACCATCAAGACAGGTTTCCTCAAGAGTGATTAAGCTCAAAATGCAGACATCTTTAGGGTGATCTGCGCTAGCCAGATAGACAACTGCTGTACCATCAGGGGATATATCAAACCCACTGAAATAGGGTGGAACAGTTAACACAAGTTTTAGCTCAGATGTATCTAAATCAAGCAAATATAGTTTAAGGTCATTATCGTCCAAAGTGTCGTGTGTCCATATCAAAAGAGCTGTATCATCCAAAGCCCACTCAGTCCCACCTACTCGAAAATCTTCAATCGTATAGACTATATCAGCTATACCAGTTTCAATATCCAAGACAATAATATCGCCATCAATGCTATAGGTGATGTGCTGGCTATCTTTTGCCCAATCTGGACGACTATAGAATTTTCGATCATTTGTTACATTAGTAATTTCTTGGGTACTTACGTCAATTATGATAATGTCTGTATCATATGTACGCGGTTCGTCATCAATTTTCACCATAATTTTCTTGCCATCAGGAGACCATTCGACAAAGTAGGGTTGAATAAATTGCAAATCTTCAACAATTTGAGTCCATTCTTGAGTCCTCATATCAAAGATGTGTAAGCCATATTGAGGTATTTCTGTTTCAAAGTCGCTGATATAGATAAATGCAATCAGAGGTTTTGTTGGATGCCAGTCGTACCAAACACCATGTACTAGATGTTTATCTCGTTGAAATTGAATTGTTTCAATATCCTGACCAGTTTGTGAATCAGCGATACGAACGAAAAAGTCATTTGCGAAGTAGACTAAATGGCGTTGGTCAGGTGACCACGATAAAGATTCTCCATTGAGAATGACATCAGAAGGTTCAATTCTGACAGTTTCACCTGTATTCGGGTCAACAATGATAATCGACTTTGCACAAAGATAAATATCACAATCTGCATGAGGCGTATAAGCGATTAAGCCATCAGGGAAATCTTGAGCAAGGCTGGGTAGCAAACCAATAAAAAATATGAAAGCTATCCATAAGAGTGACTTATGATTCATCATCACTTTTAACCTTGTCACCTTTTGGCATTCGATAGCCAAAGATCGTC
>CAYGTY010000195.1:0-11221 GCA_964352825.1 uncultured Anaerolineaceae bacterium | reverse complement strand
ATTTTATGGCGGACAGCTTATTTGATAACCGCTATCGGTATGATTATATTTACCCACGCGGTCGCTCTGGCGAAACTTTGCGCGCGATAGATACAGGTGATGATGAACGTCGCGTTGTGATTAAACGCCCTGCACCCAATGATGCACCACCGATACGGGCAGGACAAGAAGTGAGCATTATCAATGAGCGCGAAGCCTTGAGCCGATTATCGGGACATCCTGTTTTGACTGAGCTATTGGGGACAGGTCAATTTTTTGTCGGCGGAATGCCACATCAGTATATTGTGATGGAGCGCGCCGAGGGGATTATCATTGAGCAAGAAGTCTCGCGTTTAGCCTCACAGCAACAACGCTTACCCGAGCTAGAAATGCTAGAAATCGTTGAACGCTTGATTGACCTCTTGATGATGGCGCATGATAACGACATTGTTTATAACGATGTTGATGCCAAGCACCTCTTTTGGCAACGTGAGACCTATACCTTAAAAGTCATCGACTGGGGGAACGCTGTTTTCCTCGAAGGTGATGAGGTCACGCCACAGGGTATTAGCCGACAAACCGATGTTTATCAGATAGGCGAACTTCTCTATTTTATTGTTTCAGGTGGACATCGTGCCGAAGTCCCGCGTGATGCAGATGAAGATTTTCAACTTGATTTTCATGAGGACGATGAACGCGTTCATTCACGCTTACAAGAAATTATCAGCAAGGCAGTTCATCCCAATGCCCGTTTGCGCTATTCCTCGCTCAAAGCTCTAAAATCGGAGTTGGCACATTACCGCACCCCATTAGAACGTGATCGTAACGCGATTGTGAGTCGCATCACAGAAAAACTCAAAAACCAAAATCTCAGCCGTAATGATTTACTGTCATTACAAACTCAGCTTGACCCTGCCCTCAAACAAAATCCAGCGTTCCCACCTGCCCGTGATACATCCAATGACATCAATAACCGTCTGCGCGATTTGTCGGTATCAGCAGATTTGGATGCGGTTCATATTTATATGGATAACAACAACTGGGCACGTGCTGCTGATTTACTCAAAGAATTACGTGAACAAGCTGGCACACAAACCGAAGGCACAGTTCATCTGTTATTAGATTGGTGCATTGTGTTAATGGATACTCCATTAGAGATTGTTCCCCGTACCATACTCGATGGCATTACATTGGTGTTTGAAGGAAAACCTGATAAAGCCGCCAATGTATTATTGGTTAAACCAGCCGATGATGATGTCACACGCGGTATTCAATGGAGGATGGCAGAACGCATCACCTCACATTTTCCTGATGTTTTGCTCTTACGCCCCAATCTCTACCGCTTGGATAATGCGGTTCGGCAATTGGCAGCCGATGGTATCCCTGTCAGTTCACCACGGTCAATCTTACAGGGCATTAATCAATCGCTTGATGAAACAGCCCATATGGATAGCCCCAGTGCAGGCTTATTGCGTGACATCTATCGTGAAGTGGTTGATAATATCTCGTCACTCTATACCATCTTGCAGACTCTGAGCCTTCAACATGAATTTTCGGAACGTCGCTTACCATTGAATGCACTAACCCGTGCTTTGAATGCCGCTATGGAATTAGCTGATAATATGCACGTTATTGGGAAGCAAGCCGCCGCTAGTCCCCGTGATGCACTTAGTGCTTTAGATTCTAGCCGTTCCATCGACCCAGCCAACCCCGTCTGGAATCAAATCGAAGATTTCCTTAGTCACCTTTATGATATTTTGCAATCGAGCCAAACCTATGTACCCTCTGCTGATGGCTCAGATTTAGCCGAGTGGTTGAGTGGTCGCCAAGCTGAGTTATTACCCTTCTCAGAAAAATTGTTTGATGAAATGTTATCGAGCATGATGGAAGGGATTCGGGTTGCGGATACAGCATGGAAGCGATACCGTGATGTCATCCTCAGTGGTGACAAAATGACAGCAGTCAAAGTTTTGCATACTGCTTCACAATCTGTCACAACGATTAGCCCGACCTTATCGGCATGGTTTAATCAATTACGCAGTGTGATTGATGGCGCAAGTTATGTTGAACGTCATTCTGTGCCTGGGTTATTGGGGCGAACACTGGCAGACGGTTGGGAAGCCTTTGACCGTGGGCAATTAGCTGATGCCGAACGACTCGGTCAACAAGCTCTCGAAATCTCCAGAAATGAAAATGAACGCGAAATTGCAGAGCGTCTGTGGCGGTTATCACGTTTGCTCCGTGAGTGGATTGAGCGTAACGGCATATATAGTGAAAGCCGTACCCAGAACACCCTCGCCGATATTGAAGGCTTATTCACTGATGATGAACAAGTAACCGTCAAAGCCTTTGCCACCCAAATGCCAAGTAACGATACCTATCTTAAAGCGATGGGACAGGGTTTAGTCCGTGTATTTGAGACAACCAGTTCTGCCGCTTTACGCATTTTGTTCGCGCAATATATTTTGGGCGGTGTCCTTGATGCGCATGAAGGGCGTTTAGAAGATTCGGATTTTTGGCGGACGGCTGCTTCACGCACTTTGCCCAATGCAGAACGCCACATTGCAGTTCGTAGCCTAGATGATTTTGTTGCTCGACGTAATAGTTTAGCCAAAGCCCAAGACCTCTTTACAATGGTAAATGGCAAACATGCCCTCCAATCCATGGACGAAATTCGCCGTCAACTCGAAAGTAATCCCGAAGCGCGCCTTATCAATAGCGGGATTTTATCTTTGCGGACACTGGAATCGGCTTTACAAGATTGGTCAGATGCAGAATTTCGTTCGGCAGGCAATAAACTCGAACAGGTCTTGCAAGCGATTAATGAATGCGAGTCCACCGCAGACATCACTATGACGAACTACCGTGCATGGGTGATGGAATTACAAGCGGCTGTGGTTGAGTTATCTGTCAAACGGCGGAGTTTATTACAAGCCATTGACCGTCGCCCCGATGACCCACAAGACGCGATTCGGACTGCCATCCATCAACAAGCTCAGGTCACTAGTGATTTCTTGGGTGTCGATAATGCAACCATGCTGATTAATTGGCGTGATACCTATGACCAATTCCTCGATTCTTATACCAGTGATTTGCGCCGTAGCCATAAGCTCGATGAATTTAACGAATTATTCAAAGCCTTATTCATAGACCGTCATCCAGCCTATCCACTCTATCGTCATTGGTATAATGTGATTGATAGCTCACCTGAGTTTCCTGCGCCCAACCCTGATGCGCCACCACCCGAAGTGACTGATGAGGTAATAGAAGAGCCTGAATCTGATGATGAGCTTCCATCAGTAGACAGATGGGTTGACCCTGATGATGACCCCAAACGTAGACCGAAACCCTTAATATTTATTGGGGGCGGAATTGCTGTGATTGTGATTATCGGGATTCTGGTTGCCCTTGGTGGGGGTAATGGTGGTGAAGAAGATAGTTTGGTTTCTGGCATCGAATTAACCATTACCGATACACCATCCGCTGATGAGGTTGCTAGCTTAACTGCGGAATCTTTTACATCAACACCAACTGAAGAACCCACATTAAGCAACGGACAACTGACCAGTACGGCTTCAGCATTGATTCCACCGACAGAGGAAGCCAGTGAGATACCTGAAGATTTTGAAACACCGACACCATTCTCAAGCGATACACCCGAACCTGAGGTCAGTGATACACCGACTGCGACAAATACAGATTCTCCGACGAATACACCGACAGCAACTGACACACCCACAGAAACCTATACACCGACAATCACGCTGACACCATCGAACACGCCAACCGCAACCAGTTCACCGACAGCCACATTGCCACCACAAGGTATTCAAGGCTCAGTGAACCTGCTTGAGCAATATGGGCGCGAAATGGATGAACCCTTCTGGAATCAAAACGTGTTTATTCTGCAAGATGGGTCATGGCGTTTAGGGGTTGGGAACGAAACCGAGGGCGAGACAATTTACTTCTTCCCACCACAAGACTTACTGAATGAACAATATGGTAATAATGCCCCATCGCGGATTACTCGCATCGAAGCCGATTTAGCACTCCGTACCTTTAACCCTGCGGTTGTGTCGGATGAAGAAGTCTACTTTGGCATCATGTTCCAGAGTGTGAATGATAGCAATAACGCAGGTATCCAAATCCAAGCGGTACAATCTAACGTGATTAACCTCGCGCTCTATGAGGACAACACCGCCAATTTTGTCAGCCAACGGTCAGTTAATGCAGTGATTGCTCGTTTACGCCTCGACCGTGACCCCGTGACAGGGAATGTGATTGCCTTCTTCAATGATTCCCAAATTGGTGACCCGATTGAACTCCTCGACCCTGATGACCCGATTGTGCCAGTTATCTTTGTCAAAGATGGCGGTGTGATTATTGGGGTAACATCATGGCGGATTACTTTGAATTGATGACTTGATTTTTTGATAGGGGATAGTGACAAGCTATCTCCATTCCTGTCAGAGGGTCAGCAAGTCGGTGTGTCAGAAAATACGAGCTGAAACACTAAGGACTATTTCTAATGCGATTACAACAGAAATACCCTTATGATGAGCTGAGAGGTGAACTATAAAAATCATTTCTAATCTATGTGGGATGATCAATAAAAAAACCTCGATACCATCTCAGTTTGATGATGCTCGTTAATTTTGTTATTGTCTTAGACAAAATTTAGATTTGACCTGCTCGTCAAACATAACCCCTAGACAACATTCAATGAATTGTTATGACCACGTCAAATAGGGAGTTCAATTATTATGAGTGATAAACGTAAACCACTACGCAAAAAACAAGTTAAGCCTAAGGCTGTGCAATCTGCTGATACCACAGACGATAAAGCGAAATCGATTCCGCCAAAACCAACTCAAAAACCCTCACATAAATAGTCAAAAATCCAAAAAGGTGGGTGGGCGTTCGTTATCTCACCCATACCTTAATATTCAGCACAAAAAACCTCGTTAGACTAGACACTCAATCAATAAAATCAGTCCTATATGTTATTAGAATCCGTTCAGTGTATGTGACATATCAACGCTATGGGTAGATGATTAATCCTCGCCTGCTTGATTTTGGCGATGCGCTTGCATATGTTCTTCGATTAAATCAAAGAATCGATTCTCAGAGTTATCCTCAGGCGCATAACCAATCACACGACGGGCATTGGCGATACTCCAAATGGCATGAGGATTTTCACTAACGCCATAGAATATTTGGAAGGGTACACCATGCTCATTGAGGATTGTATCGGCTTCGATACTTTTGATGAATAACTGTGACATATCGCGTTGACTGATATATACAGCAAGCGCGCGCCGCATCATGCGTAAGTCGCCCATCTCCACATTGGCGACATCAGTCTCACGTGGTCCACCAATACGGATTTGCACATTTTCTAATGGCTTACCACCATGCGTAACCCCTGTGGCATAGACCTGCCCAATCTGCTCAAATGCGATTTTGCCCCACCCATACCAATTATCCGAGGCGTTCATATCGGGTGTCACCATTGGCACTTTACCATCGAGCAGATAAGGTTCATAAAAATCAGCAGCATGATTGGTACTGGCGGATACAAGCCGACGCACATTTTCTTCCCAAGCAACCTGATAGACATTATAGGTCAGTTGCAAATTTTCCAATTCCGAGGAAAAGTAAATATCATCACCTCTATCATTGACACGATAGTAGGCACAATGAACAACGGCGTCGATACCTTTGAAGTATTCGCGATAAGTATCACGGTTGGTATTCATCAAATCAACGACTTGAACACCTTCGACTTCATTGCCATCTTTATCGCTTGTCTGTGTATCAAGCAAAGTTAGATCATAACGTTCACGCAATGCAGGTAACAATACCCCTGCGATAGTTCCACTTGCTCCAGTCACTAGCACTTTTCTTTTTGCCATGCGAAGATTCTCCTCTACTATGAGTCGCCCACCTCTACAAACTGTTATAGGAATTTTCACAGGTTAGCGACTAAATACATTGATAGGGTGAGTATACCGTGTAACTTAAACGTTTTCTAATTGTGCAGGACGATATGAGACTGTTTAGACTTCGTTTGAAATTTGGACGTGATATGCTTTTCGGCTGACATCCTGTTGGATGTCCCTACAATTGACCGATTGTGAATTGATTTTGCTAACTATCACCTTGCATCATTTTTAACAGGTGAATCTACACCATCGGCTATTGTGTCGCTATAATGGCTCGATGAATACCATACAAACATCTAACTCACTTACAACATGGATACGGCGCGCGGTAATCTTTGGATTTATTGCGCTTATTTTTCTAGTTTTGCTATGGCTTGACCTCAGTAATCGCGGTTTAGCATGGCAATTCTTCTGGTCACAAACAGGTGAAGAAGCACCCATCGCACAAATTCGCGGTATGATGGAAGTCGCAGGCAACCTGATTCGGCAACCACTCGATACCGACCCAATGGCATCCATCGATAATAAAGCCGAGATTCCCTATGGGGTCAACACCTTCTTACAAGAAGAAGTGGAACGTCCCAAAATCCAAGTCATGCTCAAGATGATTTCGGATGCTGGCTTTGTCTGGTTACGTCAGGAATTCCCCTGGGAAGACTTGGAAGTTGACGGGCGCGGACAATTCACGGATTCACGAGTGGATGTCGATGGCGATGGTGAAGCAGATACAGTTGACGCATGGGCGAAGTATGACCAGATTGTCGAACTGACCCAAGCCGAAGGTTTGCGCTTGATGGTACGCTTAAGTAACCCACCTGAATGGTCACGCGCTGACCCTAATGCTGGGGCGCTCGGTCCACCAGATGACTATCAAGATTTTGTTAATTATGCTGTGGCTGTAGCAGAACGCTATCAAGGCAAAATCACACATTATCAAATCTGGAACGAACCCAATATCTATCCTGAATGGGGCGAAAATTTCGTAGACCCAGCAGGTTATACTGAGTTACTCTGCCGTACATATGACGCACTAAAAGCGGTTGACCCAGATATTGTTGTGATGAGCGGTGCAATTGCGCCAACCATTTCATTAGATGGTTTCTTCGGTTTGAATGACCTCATCTTTTTGCAAGAAATCTATGATAACGGTGGCGGTGCGTGCTTTGATATTTTGTCGGCGCAGGGTTATGGTTTATTCAGTGGACCGACTGATAAACGCTTACGGGCTACCTCTGTCAATATTGCACGTCATACTTATTATCGCGATATTATGGTCAATAATGGTGATGCTCATAAGCCAATTTGGCTAAGTGAAGCCGCTTGGAATCATACCCTTGATGCCGAACTCCCACCTGAGCAGATTGATGCCTATTCTCGCTTTGGTAATGTCACACAAGAACAAGCCGCCCGTTATATGCCGATGCTCTTTGACCGCGCCCAGCAAGAATGGTCATGGATCGGGAATGTGACCTATTGGTTCTTCACACGCAAAGACCCCTTTGAAGCCAATCAATCTTTCTATTATTTCCGTATGGCAGAACCTGACTATCAACCCGAAACCCCACGCTTTACGCCTTTACCTGTTTATGATTCGGTTAAGGACTACATCACCACCCAAGACCCTGTTCTCTATCGTGGCACACATCAAGCTGAGACATGGCAAATTGACGGTGGGGACTATTACGGCGACGCATCTGCACGATTTGGTGAGGCAGTTCGCTTTGAATCGGGTATAAGATTTGAGGCACACGGCACGTCTGTAGATATAAGATGGAAAACCGATAGTATCCGTGATAATCAATGGAAAACAACACGCTTTGATTTGTCGGATATGTTGGCACAAACGCAAGAGATTGAATTTGGTACAGATGGCATTATCGTTGATGAAGTTATCGTCTATGATTTGAGCCTGAATCATATCGCACCGATTATTGCGCTTGGACTGGTCTCCGTTATTTTACTGGTTGGCACGGTTGGACTGGCAATCATGAAGCGGATGCAGTCGTGAAAGATTTGCTATCGATAATTAAGTATAAGTCAGTGGTAGGGAAGAGACATGTCTCTTCTCTACGGAAATGTCGGAAACTGTAGGGACATGGCTTGCCTTGTCCGAGATATAATCTCTACAAAACGAATTTGCAGATAGAGTATACATAATCCAAAGGATACACCATGACTAAACTTTCATTTCGCGAACGACTGCAAACAGGTCAGCCTATACTCGGTGATGGTGCGATGGGGACAATGCTCCATCATGAATCCCATGCCGATACCCATGCTTGTTTCGATGCGATGAATGTCGATGCACCTGAAATGGTTGTATCTGTGCATAAAGAATACATCAAGGCAGGGTCAGATTTAATCGAAACCAATACCTTCGGTGCAAATCGTATCAAGCTTGCAAGTGCAGGACGTTCCCAAAATGTAGAACTCTATAATCGTCGTGCAGTTGAACTTGCCCGTTTAGCGATTGCAGAAAGTGACCGTGACGATATTTATATTGTCGGGTCAGTCGGTCCGTTGGGGGTTGGCATTCATCCTTATGGACGTATCTCGCAAGAAGAAGCCCGTGAAGTTTATCATGAGCAGTTATCGGCTCTCATAGGCGCAGGGGTTGATGCGATTCAATTTGAGACCTTTAACGAACATAAAGAGTTGATGTTAGCGGTTAAGGTTGCGCGTGAAATTTCGCCAGAGATACCGATTATTGCTCAAACCACCTTCTATCGTGAGAAGTTAACCTATTCGGGCTATCCACCAGCGCGTGTTGCCAATGATTTAAATAAACTCGGTGTAGATGTCATCGGCGTGAACTGTGGCAGTGGTCCAGCAGGGGTTGCTGATGTTCTCCGTCAAATGCACCATGCCATCCCCACAGGGACATTCTCGGTTATGCCCAATGCAGGTTTCCCTGAAGTCGTTGGTGGACGCATTCTCTATCCAGCAACTGCAGAATATTTTGCAGATTATACCCATACCTTTATTGGCATTGGTGCAAGCATTATTGGTGGATGCTGTGGGACAACCCCAGAACATATTCAAGCCATGCGAGGCGCAATTGATAACCCACCTGCCGACTTTGCAGATATACAAATCCGTGAACAGGGGCGTGAAGAAGAAGACTTTGCCCAAGATTTACCAACTGAGCTTTCAGAACGCTTAGATGCAGGCTTATTCACTGTCACCGTCGAGATGGCACCCCCACGTAGTTACCGCACCGACAAATTATTGCGTTCAGCTCGTTTGCTGAGGGATGCGGGTTCAGATTTCATCAATGTCGCTGATACACCTGCTGCTCGGATGAAAATGAGTGCATGGGCTGTCGCGCATCTCTTGCAATCTCAAGTTGGTATCGAGACTGTTTTGCACTTTCCCACTCGCGGACGCAATATGCTACGGGTACAGGGCGATTTGTTAGCATCTCATGCCCTCGGTTTACGAAACTTGTTTGTGGTGATGGGCGACCCAACGCGTATCGGTGACTATCCCGAAGCCAGTGATGCTTATGATATTCCACCCTCACAACTAATTGGTGTGATTAAACAGGGCATGAATCAAGGGCAAGATATGGCAGGAAATAGCATCGGCAAACCCACCAACTTTACTGTCGGTTGTGCGCTTAATATGGCGGCGGATGATATTGACCGTGAAATCCGTGTTCTCAACAAAAAATTAGCATCAGGCGCGGATTTTGCACTCGGTCAAGCTATCTTTGAACCTGAGCGGATTCAACGCTTTCATGACCGTTATGAAGAACTTGAGGGTAAGCCCTTTGATTTACCTGTTTTATTAGCGGTTATGCCATTGTATAGCCTCAAGCAAGCTCGCTTCTTACATAATGAAGTCCCCGGGATTGTGATTCCCGATACTATTTTTGAACGGATTGCTGATGCAGGTGACGATGCGCCACAAGAAGGAGTCTTGATTGCCCAAGAATTGCTTGAACAGATGCAAACCATGATTCAAGGAGCGTATATCATCCCGTCATTTGGGCGTTATGAACTGGCGGCAGAGGTTGTGGCTTATATTAAGAAAACCGATAAGATGCCGATGTAATACGAACACATAGGCTATAATAGGGTTATGCCTGATAGATAACACAGTGTGAGGAATAAATATGAACGATAAACTCATTCGGCAGTTGGTCATTGCGGCACTCGTTATCGTGGTTGCCCTCGGTGTCTTTAGCTTAATATCAACGCTACTACAATTAGCCATTCCACTCGCTGTGCTGGGGATTGGTGGATTTGCCTTTTATAAAATTGTCCTCGAAGGGCGTGATGCGCCGAAAGTCATGGATGATGAAGTATCCGAAAGCTCGGCGATGGTTGTGCAGGGTACAGCCGAAGTTGTCACACCCGACAACGAAGATGAAGTCGATGGTATTGTCCAAGCTACCCCCGAAGAAACACAACAACAAGCCGAAGAACGCTTGAGTGCTGTCGAAAAAGCCCAGCGTGATTATGTTGATAGTATCACGCCAGCCGAAGAAATCTTAGACCAACTCAATATTCGTAAACAACGCTTGCAAGGAGACGATGACGCGTGAAGCTCATATCTGTTTCTGTATCCCAACCCAAAACCATCGAATATCGCCAAGATGTCATGACAACAGGTATCTATAACCAAGCTGTCGAGGGGCGTGTAAAACTCCATGAACTCAATTTAGAAGGCGATGGTCAAGCCGATTTAAAGAATCATGGCGGTATTTATAAAGCCGTCTATGTTTATCCTCATGAGCATTACGCCTATTGGTCACAAGAATTAGACCGCGATGACTTTGTATATGGTCAATTTGGCGAGAACTTTACAGTTGAAGGGATGTTAGAAACGGATGTCAATGTTGGAGATACTTACCGCATCGGAACAGCCCTTGTGCAAGTTACTCAACCGCGTGTGCCATGTTTCAAGCTAGCCCATAAAATGGGAATTCCCAGTTTTGTAAAAACCTTCCTCAAAGCCAATCGCTCAGGCTTTTATCTGCGTGTGCTAGAAGAAGGTGAAGTTGGTGCAGGGGATAGCATTGAATTGGTGACCCTTGACCCTGTTGGGATGTCCGTCGCGGAAATGAATCACCTACTTTATTTTGACAAGGGTAATGTCGAAAATGCCAGACGTGCTTTGGGCATCAAAGGCATGTCACCAGGATGGCGTGGTTCATTCGAGGATATTGTAGCATCAGCGAGCGAGTAATCACTTCAATGTTCGGATACGATGTTGTAAAGTCAACCGATACATACAGTTAAGTAATTGGTCTAAATAAATTAAAATTCTGTAGGGTTGATGTCGTGTCATCA
>CAYGTY010000194.1:9728-11274 GCA_964352825.1 uncultured Anaerolineaceae bacterium | reverse complement strand
CGAGGTCGTCCTAACACAAAAATGCAAGCTCTGCCCTCAAAGATTAACAATTTTGTTGATGACATCAAGGATACAGGTATCTTACCGATTTATATTCGATCAGTCATTGATGAAGACAATCTGATGCCAAACGAAAAATTCTTTATTGAGATGAAGGGTGTCAAACGTCCGACACAGAAAAATACAGACGGGGCAGAATTTTATGGCTTAGATTTTCCAGACAATGCAATTTTTGTTGAAAAATATTCAAGTGACCCATTTACACGAACAAACTTTAAAGACTTACTCCTCAATCATGGCATCAAGACCCTACTCATTTGTGGAGTTCGTACCGAAATTTGCGTTGGATCAACTGCAAGGCGTGCTTATACCGAAGGCTTTAATGTCATCGTCTTATCGGACTTAGTCGCGACACGAGATCATAATACAACAGATGAAGCATATGAATTAAGGTATTTAGATGCTTATGTTGGTTTCGTAATGGATACAGAGGAGTTTTTACAACACTTGCAATAATCGAATGAAAGTCCCCTAGGAAAAAGGAGACTTTTCATTTTAACTTTAGCGATTATAGATAATATAGGTTTCGCGCAGGTCTTCACGCAAGTTGAGGTAGTTTTTATAGCGGTGTTGAGCAATATGACCGTCTTCAAGGGCTTGTAAAACAGCGCATTTGGGTTCGTTGGTATGGGTACAGTTCCCAAATTTACACTGGTCGATATAAGATTCAATATCAACAAAGTAGGCATCCAGTTCATCAGGTTCAACATCCCAGATAGAAATTGAGCGAATCCCTGGCGTATCAGCAATATAACCACCATTATTCAACTTCACAAGTGCGCTATCACGGGTGGTATGTACCCCTTCTTCAGATACACGTCCAACTGACTTGACAGTTCGTGCTAAACCCGGTTGAATTTGGTTCAACAAACTGGTTTTTCCAACACCTGAAGGGCCTGTGAATACAGAAATACCTTCTTGCAATAAGCCCTGTAGTGCTTCAATTCCATCACCTTGTAATGCGCTGGTATGGATAACACGGTATCCCATACGCTCATAGGGTGCAAAGGTCGCTGCAATAATGGAAGGGTCTTCCAAATCAATCTTATTCACAACAATCACTAAATCAGCGATTTCCGACTTTTCGCCCGCAACCAAAAAACGATCTAGCATTTTTAAGTTAGGTGAGGGTTGTGTCGCCGCAAAAACAAATAATGCACGGTCAGCATTAGCAATAATCACTTGTTCGCGCTCTGCCTGACCTGCCCCACGTTTACCAGTTGTCCGAACAGCCCGTGACAAAACACTTTTTCGCTCTGAAACAGTCTCCACAACACCCATCAAAACATCCGTGCCTTCTTCCTCACGTAAGCTGATGGTTACACGATCACCAATTGAGGCAATATCTGAGGATTTGGCTTCCTCTTTTAAACGTCCACGTAATTGGCACATATAGGTATTATTATCTTCGGCTGTGACCCAATAGAATCCACTTTGCTCCTTCACAATCAATCCAGTAAGCGGTTTTTGCAAGCGCATTTCTCCT
>CAYGTY010000194.1:0-9628 GCA_964352825.1 uncultured Anaerolineaceae bacterium | reverse complement strand
ACTTTGCTCCTTCACAATCAATCCAGTAAGCGGTTTTTGCAAGCGCATTTCTCCTGTTATAGTTTATGTTTTGATTTATCTATATTCTAAGTATAGCCTCAAATCCTAAATTGGACATAAGAAGTCTGTGCCAAACTCAGGTAAAATCTTTGTAAACCTGTAAGATTTAGGCTGTAAACTTCGACTAGACATTAGGTATCTATTAAAAAATCCTGTAGACTATTACAATACGAAAAATGATAATGAAGAAGGGTTGCTTGTGTCAGAACAAATTGAAACGCCTGAAGTTCAAGAAAATCGAAAAGTTGATAAATCCGAAGAAGTCGTCGTTGTCTCTAAAGTGACATTGAACTACGTCTTAATTGCAATCACCTTTCTCATGGTGGGTATTCTCATCGGGCTATTTGGCTTGGGTGATGGACGCGATAATATCGACGTGACGATTAATGAAGACCAACTCCGTGAGGTATTAATTAGTGTCTTGGAAGATAGCGAAATTAATTTTGCAGGCGGTGCGAGTGAATCAGGAAACGAACGTTTTGCACTTGTTGATGATGACCCGTATATCGGCAATGAAGATGCGCCGATTGTCATTGTCGAATTTAGTGATTTCTTCTGTAGTTTCTGTAAACGCCACTTTGACCAGACCTTGACACCGATTCTAGAAAATTATGGCGATTATATCCGTTATGTCTATCGTGACTTTGCTCAACTCACTGCTGAATCCCAACCAGCAGCAGCAGCAGCCGAATGTGCTGATGAGCAAGGTGTATTTTGGGATTTCCATAATGACTTTTTCAATAATCAACAAAGTCTCGGACGAGATTTTTATATTGCAACTGCCGAAAAATTTGAGCTAGACATAGATGCGTATACAGCTTGTCTTGACGAAAACCGCTACGGCGAAGAGGTCGAATTTGACATCTTGGATGGTCAACTTGAAGGCGTTCGTGGTACACCGGGTTTCTTCATCAATGGTCAATTTATCAGTGGCGCACAACCCTACCAGCTATTTGAACGAATTATTCAACGGGAACTCAATCAAGCAGGTATCAGCTATAGCGTAACTGATGCACCAGCCACCGATACAGAATCTGAAGATGCGAGTACCGAAGAAGAAGACGCAGACGCATAAGCCACACCTACATTACAAAACATACAAAGTCCCGTCATCTGGCGGGATTTTTTAATTCTCATATTCTATGGTGTTTTATTTGACAAATCCTTGCCTATAATTTTATTATTTGATAGTGAAAACAGTCAGAATTAAGAAAGGCAAGCTGTGGAAAACGCCGTCGCCCAATGGTTGGAATTAAAGTTCCGCCAAGTACAAGATGTCAAATTTGCAACAACCTATATGGCAAACAACATCACACATCGCAATCATCAACCCGACATTATGGTCGAGACATGGATGAATAGTCGGCTCTATATTTATGTCATTGATAGCGAACCCAAATCCCGCACCATTAAAGGTATCATCAAACAAAATACAAATGCCAGCATCGGTACACAGTTTATTATCGATAGCGCACTCTTACCTGCTGATGGAGCAACAATAAAAATCTCCGATTGGCAAGATGACTTGCGTATTATGAATCATGGTGCAATTTATGCGTATGGCATTGTAGATGATGAGCTAAGTATGATTCAAGTCAACTATAACGAAGCCGATCACCGTGACGAATATACTTGTTGGCACGCAAAAGATTTCCCACTGGATGCAGTATCGGTTCGTCGTCGTGAATATTCGACAAACATCAAAGGCACATGGTATATTGGTGACATCGCCTCACCGCAGTTCAAACGGCGTATCAATGAAGAACGCGCCCGTCAACGCTTCCACTATCGTACTAAGCAAACAAAACAAATAGATGTCGCTCCAGCAGACCAAATCAATGCAGCTTACCTTGCCCTACAAATTGAGGTAGGAGCAGGGCAGAAAGAAGTCAAAGATGCTTTCCGCAAGCTAGCCCGTGAATATCATCCTGATGTATCCGACCATGATAAGAATGAAGCCGAAGAGCGTTTTAAAGAAGTCAAAGAAGCCTATGATAAAATAAAATCTCATCGCCGATGGAAGTAAAGGAATATAGAGTATGTCGAAATTACTACGTCGCTGGTGGACAAACACCTATGAGTTTGAACCAAAAGTCAAGATAAAAAGTACATTTCTCCTCTTGCAACATGAGGGGATGTTCACAGATGAAAATGAACTATTGATGGATGGCATCCCTATTATTGCATTTGAAGCAGGCACATCCAACTGGAAGGGTGTTATTCGCTTTGAGCATTATGATAAGCCCTACGAACTCCGCTTCAATTACTCTATCTGGTCAGGTAATCCGAAGTCAGCCATTATCTTGCAAAATGACCGTATCCTCGCACAATATGGCAACGACTCTGCATTGAAAACCTCAGAAGCTGTTCCATTCCAATATGTAGATAACTAAAGACAAGGACTTTTCTACATCTAATATTTGAGCTTTACGTTCCTCATTAAAATCCTGTCGTGGCATCGTCTGGGTCACTTTCGCTTGAATGAGTCTGATGATTAGGAATCTGCTGAATAATATCATCAACAGTCAATGTCTTTACTTGAACAGAAAGTTGATCAAGGTCTTCAGCAGTAAACATGGCTTCCAACTCATCACGCAGTGGGTTCAAAATAAACTTCTTCATACTCTCATCGAGTGTGGGTTCTGCAATCAGAAATAAGCTCATAAGCAAACTCAAGTTATAATGTTCTTGGTGTTTTAACAGACAAGCATATACTGATAATATGTCATATATGGCTGATGAAAAATCTGTGTTTGCCAGTCGTTGGAGGGCATCGTTCAGCCGTTTAGTCGCAGAATCAAGCTCTCCCATACAAATATCATAATAGGCATAATAAGCCAGGCACAATACATAACTCACCCCCAAATCCAATTCGTCTGCAAGGCTCAGGCTTTCATCAAGGCTCGTTTTTGCTTGTTCATAATCAGCTTGTAAACAATAAACAAACCCCAGTTGCATTAGGAGGTGTTGTGTCCCATAGCGATCACCAATCTTATATGTAATTTGGAGAGACTCTTGAAACACTTGCATCGCGAGTGCATAAAACTCAAATATGAAATAGGTTGATCCTAAATTCTCCAAGCAGAGTGCAATCCCCCACTGATTACCAATATCTCGATTAATTGCCAATGCTTGTTGATAGTAATCCAATTGAGCTTCCAAGCCTTCATCATATGCAACATCACCCAAATTACCTAAGCTCAAGGCAATACCTGTTCGATAGCCAACCTCAGTATAGACCTCCAATGCTTGTTGATAATATTGTCGCGCCGCATCATGTTCACCCAGCATGAAGGCATTAACACCCAAATTATTCAAGCCTCCCGCTATCTCAATCTTAATATCATGCTCTCGACTAATCGCTAAACTAAGCTGTAAATAATGATTGGACTCTTCAAAATTATCTTGCTGAGAGTAAATATTACTGAGGATTTTATACACTTGGGCAATTATTTCGGGTGTAGCAACATCTTTCCCAATTTCTAATGCCGATTGTAAGTTTGTCAGCGCAAAGTCAAACTCACCTTGATCATACGCAACCAACCCCTTACCAAATAGAACCGTAGTCAACCGTATTGGATTATCTAGCTCCAGGGCAAGTTTATGACTGCGTTCAAAATAATCCTTGGCTATTTCATATTCAGCAATTCGCTCATGTAATTCACCTAAACGGAGAAAGAAATCACACTGTATCAAAGGGTCAACTTCATCTTGATTCCAGCGTCTATAAATACGATAGAGTAAATCAATCGCATCACCATAATGGCTAATATCTTGCATCAGCTTTGACGCAGGAACGCCATAATAAATTGCCTTTGCAATATCATGCGCTGCTAACCAATGTTCAGCCAAGGTACGATAGCGTGTATCATCATCAGGATAAACAATCTCAATCGCTTCAGCCACAAGTTGATGAATGTCTCGGGAATCATCAACTTTTTGTAATAGATATTCTCTCAATTTGTCATGCTCAAACTGCCATTGTCCATCATGTACCGTAATCACATGAGCCGACTCACACGCGCTCAACCAATCATCAAGCGTAAACTCACCCACTATATCTTTCAGAACTTCTTGTAAAACGGTTAAATCCAGACGACGACCAATGACTGCCGCAGTATTTAACAAGGGATGATAGATGTGAGGGATTTGATTGAAACGTCGTTCGATAACCGTATTCATGCCACCTGTCACAACCGATACAGGTAGGGTTATACGTCCGATATTCTTCAATTGTCCAGCATCTTCGGCTAATGTTCGCATAACCTCCACAATAAAAAAGGTATTCCCTTCGGTTTCGCGCTCTACCAAGTCAATAACACCAGATTGATTGGCAGCCATCCCAATCATTGACACCGATAGCTCAACAATCTCGTCATGAGTGAGTCGATTTAATGTCATTATCTGAGCACTAGGTAGCTTGTCACGAAGTGTTATCTGTTCATCAGTACGATAACTTCCAACAATACATATATTTAAATCTGAAATTTTATCTACAATCTGAATAATGGGGTCGAGGGAGTCCGTTGCCCAATGTAAATCTTCTAGAATAATAAGTAAGGGTTGATGGCTTGCCGTAATAAGCTGTGCAATGACATCAATCAAGCGATCATTTTGTGCCGTTTCACTTAATTGTGTTGCAGAGGTAATAGTGCGCCCAAGAATACGGTCAAGCTCAGGAATAATTGCATGAAGAACGCCTGCTTGCTCATCTGTGACCTCATTCGACAATATCAGACGACGTACAATATTGCGCCATACTTCATAAGATAACCCACCATCACTGACGGCTTGCCCTGTAAGTACCATCACGCCTTCAACTAAAGCAGTTGCACGTAACTCATCTAAGAGACGAGATTTCCCGACACCGCTCTCACCTTCGACAAGCCATAAACTACCCTTGTCTTGTTTAGCGGATAATAAAGCCTCTTGTAGTTTATCTAATTCTTGTTCACGTCCAACAAATTGTGCCGACTGTAAGAAACTCTCGCGTATTTCTACGCTTTCAATAGGTAAGTCTCCCTCAACCACATCTATAATTGCCTGCATAGTCTCTTCTGCGGAGACATAACGTTTAAGGGGGTCTTTGTGAAGTAAGCGCTTGAGCACAGACCCAACAGAACGATCGATTCCGGGAACTGTCATACGGGGTCGAGTATACAAAATCGATTGCATCAAATCAGGAATATTACGCATTTCAAAGGGATATTCGCCAGCAAGTATCTCATACATCATCATCCCTAAGGCATATAAATCCGATGCGCGTGAGGCAGGTGAAGCCTCTAAAATTTCAGGCGCAACATAGGCGAGTGTACCCACAACCGAATCTGAAGGTTCGACATAATTATGAGCAACAGCAAGCCCAAAATCTAGCACTTTAACTTGATAGCCATTATCGGGGGTCACTGTCAAAAGCACATTGTCGGGTTTTAAGTCACGATGCAAAATCCCGCGCCGATGCAAATACGAGAGAGCCTGCAACATCTGAATGATGAGTTGCCACTTCACATCCATTGCCACTGTTTCAGCAATATCAGTAATTATTTGTGCATTCTCAATATATTCCATTGTGAAGTATGGGAACTGTTCACTGTCAAAGCCATAATCTAAGACACTGATAATATGTGGATGGCGTAAAGATGCTAATGTCCGAAACTCTGTTGCCAGTGCGATATGAGATTGTTTGGTTGGGTCAGATACAGTATTGGTGATAATTTGTTCATTTGGTATCGTGACTTTCTTCAATGCAACAGTGCTATCCATCAGGCGGTCATGTACCCGATAAACAGACCCCATCCCCCCTGTCCCAATCAGGTCAAGCACTTGATAGCGATTCGCAATTGACGATGGTTGTGATGACATACAGCATCCATTAATATAATAGCTAGCTTATAACAATCTAATTGTATTATGAAGGTTATCAGGAAGTATAACAAGTAATAGTTCGTAATGGTTTGAAACATGTTGCCAAAAGGATATAAGGTATTCAATATCCACAGCTCAGCTATATCAATTAATATAATATATATAAAAGGCAAGTATTGAAGCTAACTTTACTCTTTAAATCCCTGCTCGCGATGTGTCCCGTCGCATAATGGTTTACGACCAGACATACCGCAACGGCATAAGGTTACTCTGGCACGGGTCTCAATCGGTTTACCATCGGCACGTTCAATAGGAATATTCCCCGTCAACCACAATGCACCAGCAATACCACCTTCGGCAGTTACAGCAATACCAACAGGATAATCAGGTTCAATATCTTCCCCATCTGGTGTCAGACTGTATGTATATGACCCAGACGGACAGCGTTCAATCATCGCCATGACAGTTGCCCGAACAGTTGACTCTCCTGTTTCATCTATCATTTTCTGAATATTTGTAAAACGGTTTCCGCAGAACCCTGATTCCATACATAATGAATAATCTCGCTTGACGGTAATACCTTCACCTTGCCAAACATCCTCACGGTCTTTCATCGCATTTGTATCGGCAGTTTCTGTACCATCGAATCTTGCACGGACATGCGTTCCATCACAGAACGGTTTGGTAGACGATTTCCCACAACGACAGAGTGCATAAGGAGATTCTGTAGGAATAATGTCTTGTTTATGCCATGTTAAAGGTTCACCATGTTCGGAAATAACTTGTGCTTTGCGTGTTAACGGAATATCACCGTAAACAATATAAGGACCGTTCTCTCGAATCACAATACACCGTTCATCATGATGATTTTCAGTAGGTGTATACTCAAAGCTCACACCAACTGTTGTTACACCATCACCACTGGGCATTGCCATCAATTCTTTTGCTTTTGCTTTCAGGACATACATTGTACCTGTGGCTGTTGCCAGAAATGCGGGTTGTCCATTAAAGGCATGTTCCAACAAACGCAACATAGCACAATAGGTATGATTAAATTCCATCAGTTTGGTATGAATATCTGACCCTTCTTCATAGTCAGATGTGCTTGTATTTGGACGACAGTTATACACTGCGCCCCAATCAACAGCAATCGGTTCACCTGTCGGTCCTGATTCAGGCGTATCCCCCTGCTGGAAACTACGTCCAAACTTAATTTCTTGAAAGCGGAAAAAGTGAGCGACCTCTTCGCGTTCAGGATGGAACATATTACGGTCACCATCCCAGACTTCATGATGCTCCATACCTTCGCCTTGTTCAATAACTTCCTCTAAAGCCGCCAGAGCAGACTGTAAGTCTTCCACCGCAATAATAACACCACTCCCGCCATAGTATGTTGAATCAGGGCGGATTTGACGTGCGGGATTTCCTGTAAAAACAGCTGTCTCACCTAATTCTGCACATATCGTTTTTAAACCAAGCTCAATCGCATTATAAAATTGACCAATCGTAGCATACCCATCATCTTGCGGACGTGCATCATCAGATTCGGGTTGTTCAATCTGCAAAAATATCTCAACTGCCTCGGGGCTAAACTTCAACAATGGGACTTGAAATGCTTGGTTACTGTGGGGTAAATAGGCTGGGAATGTCGGAATAAAATTAGGTTTATCTAATTGAGGACGACCACCAACAGCATTTAATACATTGGCAACCAAGGTCATATGGAGCATTTCTTCCATAAAGACACTTTCGATAATTTCATGAGCATCGATGTTACTTCCATCTTTTATCGAATATAAGGCATAAAGATATGGGGGAAGCGTCGCATGTTCAATTTCAAGCGCCCACTGTAAATGATCATGTAAACTTGCTAGTGTTGTAATCGCCATTAGGCTTCACCTTACTCTGTCCTAAGATAAACAATAATAACGTGAATACAATCTCATTGCAATTTTACGTAAGGTTTCATATATCAAGATTTATAAAGAGTGAATCATTTTATGGCAACTCAGGCACATAATGATAGGATGGGTTGGTTTTCTGTTTATCCAAAATCGAAATAATCACCTGCCATGTATCCCATAATCCATGTGGACAGTAGGGTAAATCATCTTCAATCAGTGAGTGAAGTTTTGCCAGATTATAACAAGGCACAGCCGCATACATATGATGTTCAATATGATAGTTCATATGCCAATATAAAAAACGGAGAACAGGATTTAGGATAATCGTGCGTGTGTTCAAACGATAGTCATCGACATTATCTGCTAAACCAATATGTTGCGCTTCGTTAAATAGATATTGAAAACCTGCACCATAAAAGGGAGCAAGTGTGACCAATATAGGAATCATCCACAATCCCAAATATAAAGAAACGACCACCAACAAAATATGCCCCATCAACATAAAACGTGACCAATTAAATAAGGCTTGGCGTTTTTCTACTGCCTCAGGTGGAAATAATAAATTTGCCCACTCGCCATCGACATCCCCTAAGCACAATCGAATCACAGACTTCATGCGATTATAAAATCCCTGTGGGTTAACAAATGCAAAACTCAGATAAGAGGTGAACGTGACATGAACAGGCAAGACAACTTCTAAATCATCAGGAGGATGCAAGGTATATTTATGATGCTCTTGATGGCTCTCCCAGAAAAACACATGGTTATACCACCCCAAAAAGCTATAAATATCCCGAAAAATAATATTGAGCGTCCGTGTTTTGAATACACTCTTATGACAAAGCTCATGGAAGCCATTAACCAGAAAAGCATAAACAGTGCCATGCAAAAATAGTAATAAGAGCACAATAACCAAGGGGGCGCGTCCAACCGCATACCAAGATAAGCCGCCCGTGACCATCAACAATGCCAAATGCCCAACACTCTGCACAAAGCCCTGCCAATCACTCCGTTGATTAAGTTCGGCAAGGTCTTTGGAGTCTATTGGCGAACGATGCCATTTAATCTGTGGTTTGCTCGATGTTGTTTTCATCATCTATTCCAATATCAAATTAGCTCATATCTGATAAATAATATACCCAATCACAGAAAGAGATGCGATATCTAACACATGATTGACTACCGCATGATTCCAGATGAGTGGTTTTGTCATACAGTTAGAGCTTGACACCTGTTATGATGTCGTTCATGAATCAATAATTTATGTAGGATGCCTCAGATGAAACTAATTGTACTCGATATAGATGGTGTGTTATCCGCAGGAGATGCACAACCCTTTGATTTAAGCCTTTTTAAACGACTAGCCATGCTAAATCAATTAGCTAAAACTGATGTTCAAATCCCTTCAGTAACGCTCAATACAGGACGACCTTCCCCATATGTCGAATCTGTCATGCAGGCGATTCAAGGCTGGCGACCTGCTCTATATGAGCATGGTGGAGGATTATATTTCCCAGACACATATCAATTCCAGACCTCGCCTCTCTTAACACCGAATCATAAAGTAGCTCTTACGGAGGTTCTTAGCCGATTGGATAGTGCAATCGTCCAAACAGGAAAAGCCTATTGGCAACCGGGAAAAACGATTTGCCACACTTTACTACCGATTACACCCTTTACAATACAAAGTATTATCAATGAGGTGCTTTCTCTGACAAAAGATTATACGGATACCATTAATGTATCGCACACAATATCATCCGTAGACATTCACCCAACGCCGACGACCAAGGGAACGG
>CAYGTY010000193.1:0-11300 GCA_964352825.1 uncultured Anaerolineaceae bacterium | reverse complement strand
GAAACAAAAAAGATGATTATAATATCATCTATTAAAATTAGATATTTAATTGTGGGTCCACCAGGATTCGAACCTGGAACCAATCGGTTATGAGCCGACTGCTCTGACCGTTGAGCTATGGACCCGTTTTGCTCTCTTATGATACGTAAAAATATGTTGGAAGTCAATATTGAGGGGGAAATTTAAGCGGGTAACGAGATTCGAACTCGTACTGACACCTTGGAAGGGTGGAGTGCTACCGTTACACCATACCCGCAAGGGGTAAAGCTGTCGGGGTGCCCGGACTCGAACCGGGGGCCTCACGGACCCAAACCGTGCGCGATACCATCTTCGCCACACCCCGAACAAAGAGAATAGTACAACATGTCAATTGAAAAGTCTAGTGATTGTTTTTGTAAAACCAGTAATCTATCGTGAAATGCCTGACAATAAAGAGGTCTAGCCCATACGAGAAGTCAATATTTCACTAAAAAAGAATCTGTCGATCCTAATTTTATAGAGGACGTTAGTCACATTTCACCAAAAATATCGAGCCATTCATCGACTTCATCTTTGGTCACTTGCACATGAGCAGATTCACCGCGCGAATCTTGGATGCGGGGTTTGCGTTTGATGGTCTGTACAAATTGCACTGAGGTTTGGGCTTGCATTTTATAGCGTCGAGCGAAGTCTAGCACTTCATTATCTGAGGAGACAATTGTCCAATTGCGTGCATCAGGGATCTTGCGAATTCGTTCTTTGATGAGGTTATCTGCATTTGAACGAAAAGCCGAAGCAAATATCACTTTAACCGCTTTATTAGACATTGTGGAATAACCACCGGGAATGCCACCATCAAAAACAACCGTACATTTCTTGCCGTGCATTGCAACAAACCCTCGGAGTTTCGTCACAAGCAATGCCTCATCGTTCGGGTCATCTAAGTCTATATCTGGCATACAAGCAATTAAATTATGTCCATCAATCAGATATGGCATCACAATAACCTATAATTACACAAGTGGATAACACAGTGTACCATATCGACAGACATAAATTGAACATACTTAGAAAAAACTTAGAGTATCATTTCTGGCAAAGCGGGTTCTTGCAAGAGTGGTAGTGCCATTGTAAATTCACTTCCGACACCGAGCTTTGTCCGTACACTCAAAAAACCACCATGAACTTCGCTAATTGTTTTCGCAACAAACAACCCCTGCCCCAAGCCACGAGGGTCAAGTTTTTTGCCATCAGGTGTTCGAGCATCACCACGATAAAAGCGTTCAAATATATGTGGTAGATCTTTTTCTGTAATCCCTGTTCCACTATCGCGCACCCGAATTATCACATAATGTTGGTCATCCATTTCATCCACGGTTGCAGACACAGCGACATATCCACCAGATTCACTATACAATGCGCCATTACGAATCAGATGTCCCAATGCCCATTGTAGACGTTTATCTTCACCTACAACTTGTACATCACCGAGATTCCGCGTCATCACAAATAAATCGACTTCACGATCCTGAATCTCAGAATCCATACCATTGGCAACTTCCCAAATCATGTCTTCAATCAAGACAGGGTCACGGTCAACATCAAATGTACCCGCCGTCATCTCCGATATATCCAGCAATTCTAAGACTAGCCGATCTAAAATATCGACATTGTTGACGAGCTTATCTAACATTCGACGATTAACAGGAGCGTCTTCGGGGGCAGCACTCAGCAGTTCACTGGCTAATTTAATGACGGTCATCGGTGTTTTAAGTTCATGCGATATATGTGTGACAAAACCATCTTTCAGGCGTTCAGATAAGGCATCATGCGTAATATCGCGCAAAATAATCACTGTCCCCATCCGTTTTCCATCATCATCACCAATTGCAACCAGTTGCGCTTGAACAATCCGATTATTCAGTGCAATCTCTTCTGATTCACCCAAAGGCACGAGCTCTGATGTTGTCTCGGTAACCTCTTTATATTGGTTGAATAATGTGCCAAGTGGACTTGCCCAAAAAGACTTCTTGCCCCCCAACATCGCCTCGGCAGCTTGATTCATCATCGTCACCTGACCATTGGGGTCTTGCATGATAATACCTTCATCAAGACTACCCATCACACCATAGAGACGCTCAAGTTCTGTTCCTTTGTCATGATGCTTCCGCTTGAGAAGATTATATTCACCACGCAAATTTTCAGTCTGCACCATTTTCATATCTAACATGAGTTGCCGACGTTTGACTTCTCGCTCTAATTCTTGGCGACGATTTAGCCCTTTATAGACACGTCGAAATACGGATTCTGTCGCAGACCCTAAATTATGTACATGTTTTAAGATGCCGTTAACCTCGGTTTGTGGTTCAGGTGGTGTTTGACTCATAATTTACCCATTAAGTTTTTCTTCAATGACTTCGTGTAATAAGGTTTTTAAAGCATTAAACTCAGGCAATGGTTTGTTAATGACGCTATCCACTCCTGATTCTCGTATCATATCTTGTCGTTCATCCTCAGACAAAACAAAGGCTGTCATCAAGACAATCGGAATATTTTTCATTCCCTCAACGGTGCGGATACGGCTAGCGACTTGATCCCCACGATACCCCGGCATACGAATGTCCATTAATGCAAATTCAGGTAAGGGATTTGTATTTTCACCAGATTCTACTGTATCCATCCAATCCCAAGCTCTTTGACCACTTTCAAAGGTGACAGTTGTATGTCCCCAGACAGTTGCCATTGTTGCGACAAGGTTACGAATGTCTGCCTCATCTTCTACTATCATCCAATGCAAAGCATATTTCTCCAGTTGTAAAATTTTCCAGTTTGTTTATCTAAAACTATTATACCTTTAGTTTGTCATAAGGGATATAAAGGTATAAAAGTTACAACCGACTAAAGGCAACTATCTTATGGTCAAATCTAAGTATCTTGTAAAAATTACGAAAAGTTAAGAAATTTCATTTTGATATAGTTGAGAGATAAGCTATTATTATATGTAAGCAAAAAGTTTGCAAACAGTTGAAATTTATGGAAGCTATGTCCATAATGAGTTAGTACACACAACATACGAAAGGTGGCTGTGAACCTTGTCCACTTGGATGGTAGTTGAAGACGAACCAGAAATTTATGAGCTTTTATTGGCAATGTTTGAAATGTGGGGAATTGAGGGTGTCGCGTTTGTAGACGGTGAGGAAGCCGTTGCATGGATAGACGATGTCAATAATGACCGCTTTCAAGGTGAGTTACCAGAATTGGCTTTACTTGATATTCGCTTACCCGGTGAAATCAATGGTATTGAAGTTGGTGAGCAATTACGTCAGAGCAAGACTTTAGGCAATATGGCAATTGTGATGACAACCGCATTCAAACTGAGCAAAGCTGAACAAGAAGAAGCAATCAAACGCTCAGGTGCAGATTATTGGTTGCCAAAGCCCTTGCCCAAGTTCTCTAAATTACAGGGAATCTTGGAAAAAGTCATTGCAGAGCGGCGTGCCAGTAACAAAGCGAATGGAACTGAAATGCCGAATGCAACACTCGGTAATGACAAGCCTGCTCTCAGTAATGACAAACCTGCTGATGAAGTGAAGAAACAGGACGATTAATACCAATGCAAAATGTAGCCCCAACACGCAACCTTAGTCGGCGTTCACGGGACTTCCTTATCGCGTCGGCTGTTATTTTCTTATTGGGTATTACGCTAGCCGTTATTGGTCTTGCCCTACATATTATCAATCTCGTTGTCGAATCTAACCCTGGGTTCGAAATATATGACCTTGTCCGTAAAGGGGTCGTATCTGGGGGCTTTGGGCTTATCTTTGTTTCTATCCTGATGATTCTACGAGCCGTCACATGGAAAACTGATAATTTATTAGCCCAAGAAGTCGGTGACGAGCTTGCTAAATATCTAAGTAAGCAACATGTCTACATTCGGAATATCAGTAAACGAACCATTGGATACGTTGATGCTGCCCTTGTCAGTAAACACGGGGTACTAGTGTTTCGTATTTCCAATCGACAAGGGGTCTTTTTCAACGAAAAAGGCGAATGGCTCACACAGAAGGATAAAGGCAAATGGAAGCCGATGCGCTGGAATCCAACCCGCGAAGTCGTTGAAGATGTCAAAAAGATAAATGACTATTTGGTAGATTATGGTGTCAAGAATGTTCCTGTCTATGGTGTTGTCGTCTTTACACAAGACCCACCCCTGACACAATTTAGCTTACAAGAACCTGCTGTTCCTGTCACCCATGCCAGCCAGCTATCCTATAGCTTGCAAGATACCTATTTTGCAAAAGACCGTCTGACACCAGAAGTTGTTCAACAAATCGTCAACCTGCTCTACAACTAAGGTATATTATGCCAACCACTGTTCATCTCGCATCTGTCGGGGCAGGTAAGACCGAGTTTGCCCTGCGTCGCTTACTAGAGTTTGTGCATCATCAAGACAAGCCCTTCCTCAAAACATGGATATTACTCGCAACCCGTCGTCAAGAAGTCACCTTCCGTCAACGTTTGGTAGAATTAGAATCGCAGTTTCCTGTATTTTTTAATGTTGAGTTTTTTAATTTCTATACCCTAAACACGCGTTTACTCAATATTGCTGGCAAGCCACCCCGCAAAATTCAAAGTTCGGCACGCGTAAGTATCTTACGGACAATCGTTGCGGAGATGTTGGCAAACAATGAGCTTAACTTTTTTCATGAAATCGCGCATACCCCTGGGTTTATTGCTGTACTGGCAGACTTAATCGACGAACTCAAGCAAAATAGTGTGCAACCTGAAATATTTGAAGCAGGCGCAAGCAATAGCAAAGACATCGAAATTTCTAAAATTTATCACCGCTATCAAGACACGCTTATCGATAATAGCTTGGTTGACCTTGAGGGCGAAGGTTGGTTAGCCTTAGAAACCTTGCAAGACGAGACAAACCTTGTCTATGATGTGGATTTATTATTAGTAGACGGATATGACCAATTTACACCTGTACAAGCGAACCTCTTAGCCGAACTCGGACGAACCATCCCATCAGTTGATATTACATTAACGACTGTTCCTGATAGAGGCGCAGATTATGCTCGCCGTTTCTCACGGGCATTAGAACGTTTGAAATTGGCTCATGAAGTGGCAAATGTAGACTTTCAGACAGATGACTTACCCCAAAGCACCATCCCACGTCATGCTGATTTAGATGAACTCGGTCAACGAATCTTTCAGGGTCAAGCAACACATCCCCACAGCGAAGCCATTCAATTAATCGAGATGCCAACCCCTGCCGAAGAGGTCAAAGCCGTCTTACGTGCTGTCAAACAACAATTATTTGATGGCATCCAACCTGATGATATTTTGATTGCCTTACGCGATTGGACACGATACGAAAGTTTCATGGAATCCTATCAATCGCTTTATAATTTGCCGATGTTGCTCCATCATCGCCCTGCTTACCATAAAACACCTGTCATCGCTGTTTTAATCGACTTATTAGAGCTTGCGCCCAATTTTCGGCGACGGGATGTACTTGATGTTCTACGCTCCCCTTATATTGAATCAGGCTTAACATCCGAGGAAATCGACCTACTCGACCACATCACCTTAGAGAAAAATTTAATCCGAGGCACAATCAATGCATGGTTAGAGGTGATTGAATTCGCTGGGAATCCCTCGTTTGATAGTGAAGAAGAAGAAACCAAACTCTTGTTAACACCTGCCGAAGCCAGTGAGCTATCCCTAAAATTAGAAACATTCTTAGAGGGCATCACCCCACCAAGCTATATCCATGTCGAAGATTATGTTAACTGGATTGAATTGCTGATTGGGCGCGACCCAAACACCGACCCCGATAATATTGATGACGATATTGATGAATGGTATGATTCGGAAAAATTCTCGCTCCATATTGCCAAACGGATTTATGAGGGGGATAGCTCAACCGAAGCCATCATTCGACGCGATATATCCGCACTCAATGGTATGAAGACGATTCTCCGTTATTTGCTGACGACCGACATCTTCTTGCAGACAACACTCAATCAAGAGACATCAACCGATTGGGCGAGTTTTTGGGCTGACCTGCGTTTATCACTACAAAACACAGTTGATATGCCTGCAAATCCATCGCGTTCAGGACGAGTATTGGTGACAACAGCAAGTGATGCGCGCGGATTACCACATGACCATGTGTATATTTTGGGGATGGCGGAAGGTGTCTTTCCAGCAGAAGTATCAGAAGACCCACTCTATTTAGATTCAGAACGCCTGAAACTACAAAAGGCTTCTGTGTTGCTCGAAACCCAAGCAGACCGTATTGATGACCAAGGCTTGTTCTATGAACTCATCAGTCTACCCCGTCAAACCCTGACCTTATCGCGTCCAACGGTTCAAGATGGTAAAGTCTGGATTGAAAGTCATTTATGGCGCGCCGTCCGTAATGTATTTCCAGCGTTGGATATTCAGGAAATGAGTGTCGGGCAAGTCGTCGCACCAGAACAATCCGCCTCACAAGATGAGATGATGTTAGCTGTCGCCCATCAGTTGAATCATGATGATGTCGATAACATTGATGTTGAGTATGCCTTACGTATACAAAATGGTTTACATCTTGATGCGGTCTTAAAAGCCAAGTGGCAACACATTTTGCAGGGTCGCATGGTTGATAATCGTCGCCTATCAGGTGAACCCCATGATGAATACAGTGGCATGATATTGCACCCAGATTTACAGAATCAAGTTGCTGAATTATTAGGGGCTAACCGTGTATGGAGTGCATCCCAACTCAAAGATTATGGGCTCTGTGGATTCCGATTTTATGCCAAGCGTATCCTACGATTAAAAGAAATCAGCGAACCCGAAGAAGGCTACGATATCCTACAATTGGGGCTGATTAATCATAAAATTTTAGAGATGACCTATAAAGATTTGCGTGATTTGCCTATTCATCCTGATAATCAAGCAGAAGCTCTACATATATTAGATGATGTTGCGCGTGAGGTGTTCGATACTGCGCCAGAGGATTTTAACTTTCAAGAAAGCCCCTTATGGGAACAAGAAAAACAAATCTTGCTCAACAGGTTGCGTGCGCTAGTCACCTTAGATTTCTCTGAAAGCAGTCCACTCAATCACTTTGGGGGTCAACGAGAAGTCCATGAGCTAGAGAAAAACTTCAGCAACATCAGCATTAATTTAAGTGATGACATCGAGCCACTGAAGATACGCGGTTTTATTGACCGCATTGACCAAATTGACGGCAACAAACTCATCGTTGTCGATTACAAAACAGGCTCAAGCAAAATTGATACCTCACAGATGACTGAGGGACGCGACTTCCAGATGATGGTCTATATACTAGCACTGATGACCATACTGGAAACCACCGATAGCGATTTAGAATTAGCAGGTGGCATGTTCTGGCATTTACGCAGTTTAGATAGCAGTGGTGTGTTCGATGTTCAGAATATAGACGACCGCACCGCTATTGAATCCGCACGAGGGCACATCACCAGAAACCTTAAAGCTGGACGTAAAGGACAATTTGCCGTTCATGCCAATCATCTCGACGAGGGCAAATGTTTCCGCTACTGTGAATATTCTCATCTCTGCCGAATGAGTGTGACCAACGCCTATAAATCAGAAAGTGTTTAATATGTCCGACCAACCCGTATTTGAAGAAAAATACTACGACATCCTGCGCTCAATCGAAACCCAAATCTATAACCTCTATTTGGAGAATCCACATTTGCTCGATTATAGTGTCGAAAAAGCACTCAACGGCATGGTACGGACACTCGGCAATCAAAAACGGGGACGGGGTGCGCCTAAGCTAAACCTGAAACAAGATGAGCAAACTGTCTACAGACAATTAAGCGGACTCTCAACACTCTATACAGGACGAGATGAAGCCGTCAAGCCTGACCAGATATTGGATTTAGATGAGATGATTGCTTGCTTCAAGCGCATTCAACGTTCACAAAAACAGATGTCGAGTCAAGGTCGTCAAGGCTATGTGAACTTCCTCAAGCAATTCTTCGGAGAATAAGCCATGCAACCCACCCCACAACAAGCCGATGCCATTCATATTCATGACCATAATCTAATTGTTGTCGCAGGGGCTGGCTCTGGCAAAACACGCGTTCTTGTCCAACGTTATCTTCAACTTTTAGAGAACAATCCCAGCTGGAAACTCAATGCTCTGGTGGCAATTACCTTCACACGAGAAGCCGCTTTTGAGATGCGTAATCGTGTGCGTAAAGCCTTAGAAGACCAAGTTGCAACAACGAGAGACGAAACACAATTATCACGTTGGGCGCAGTTATTATCCGAGATGGATACCGCACGGATTGATACGATTCATGGTTTATGTGTGACGATCCTCCGAGCCAATGCAGCCCAAGCAGGTATCGATCCCAAATTTGAGGTACTGGACGAAATCGAAGCCCGTATCATATTAGAAGATATTATCGGGGATGTGCTACGTGAGCTTGAGCCACCCCTTACTCGATTATTTTCAGCCTATGAATCTCGAAAAATTATCGAAGCCCTGACCAAACCCAACTTAATCAACATCGACTTCGATCCAATACCTGATGATTTATTCGCAAGTTGGAAAACAGAATGGGTGAAACTTGCCATTCAAGCGCAGAAAATCTTGTTAAATTCACCTGAATGTAAATCCGTTTTACAGGGTGCGTCAGCAGGTGGTTATCCAGCCGATGATAAATTAGGTGACCTTTACATTCAATATTGCAACTATCTAAATAAAATTAGTGCCTTGACCGACGCTGAAGAAATACGTCAGTTGATGCTACACTGCTATAAAGAGGGTGCTGTCGGCAATAAAGGCTCTGCACAAGTTTGGGGTGGTGCAGATGGGAAAAAAGATGCCCTCCAATTATTACGTACACTACGGGACATCATCAAAGCACAAGCAGATAGTATCGGCGAACCTCCTAGTGAATTAGATAAAGAAACTGCCGAACTTTTACCCCTCTGGCACGAAATCTTATTACGTATTCAAACCGCTTATCGCCAACACAAACGCGATCATAGCCTACTCGATTTTGATGATTTGGAACGTGTCACCGCCCATCTATTGCAGGATGAATCGGTTCGCACCCGCTATCGCAATGCCGAGTTTAAGCATTTACTGGTTGATGAATTTCAAGATACCAACGGCGCACAATGGAAAATCGTACAATCACTTGCCAGCTTAGACCGTGGTGGCTCACTCTTTGTTGTCGGTGACCCCAAACAGAGCATCTATCAATTTCGGGGAGCAGATGTCAGTGTATTTAACGATGTCCGTAGCCAAATTGCCGATAATGCCGTTGGTCAAGAAGTGCCTTTATCTATCTCCTTCCGCACACACCATCGCCTAATTGAACAATTCAACACCATATTTTCGCGGATTCTGGTCAAAGATGAGACAAGTCCTGTCAGTGAGTTTGAAGTTGAACTCGATAAAGAGATGACCGCCTTTCGGACAGAGTCGCCTGAACAACCCGCCATCGAAATTTTGTTGTTAGATAAAAATGAACGTGACGAAAATGGCGAAATTATATATAACATACCGCGCACGGGAAAACGCAAAACCCGTAGAACCTACGCCTCGGATGATATGCGACGCTGGGAAGCCTATGAACTTGCAACTTACATCCAGTCTATCGTTGCTGATGGTCGCATCATTTTTGATAAAGAAGAAGGGGTCTCACGCCCTGTGCAAGTGGGTGATGTCGCCATATTATTCCAGTCGATGAGCAATATCACCTTATATGAAGGCGTGTTTAAATCACTGGATTTACCATTTATGACCATTGCAGGGCGTGGATATTATAGCCGTCAAGAAGTCTGGGATATGCTGGATTTGTTACGCGCATTGCATAATCCTGCCGATAACCTGTCATTAGCAACTGCCTTACGCTCATCGATGTTCGGCTTTAGTGATGATATGCTATTGGCGTTGCGCCTTCTCCCAGATGAAAATCCAGATAAACGTGACCCGATGCCCTTATGGGATAGCCTTCACTATGCCTGCCAAAACGATGTAATGGGGATTACAGCCGATGATTTAGAGATTATTCAATTCGCTGTAGACACCCTAGATAGCTTGCGACTGATAGCAGGACGTGTCACCATTTCCGAATTATTGCGTCAGACTCTAGCCAAAACAGGTTATCTCGCAATCCTCACAGGCTTACCAGATGGTGCAAGACGACGTGGGAATATCGAAAAATTGCTCCAGCTTGCCGAAAATAGTGGCAAAATCACCTTAGGTAAATTCTCACAATACCTCAATGACCTCAGCAGTCGCGAAATCCGTGAAGGTGAAGCCATCATTGGTGCAGATACAGCCGTCAAAATGATGACCGTCCATGCCAGTAAAGGTCTTGAATTCCCGATTGTGATTCTAGCCGATGCTTCGTGGGAACGTGGGAGTGCTGGCGGTGCGCCAACTTTACTGCATGACAAGAAACTTGGATTAAGTTGTCAGGTATTTGATGAGCCAAACAATAAATACATCAGTGCTTTTGCCCATCGCAAAAATTATACCCTGCAACAACTGCGCGAAGATGCTGAACGCAAACGCCTACTCTATGTGGCAGCAACTCGCGCCCAAGATTTTCTGGTATTGAGTGGTCAAGTCAGTTGGGATAGAGATAAGGGTACAGGTTCGACACAAGGTTGGCTCAAACAAATCATGACTGCCATGGAGTTAGACGGCATCGATTATGCGATTGACCAAACCGTCGAATTTGCAAATGATGAAGTTCGTGTCATGCTACCACCTCAGCCACCACCCCAAGACATCCTCTATGCTGATGCCATTGATAAACCAAATCTATGGGGTTATCAAGCCGATGAAAACGACTTCCCACCGATTCAGCCACCCCTGATTGGTAAGCTACCAATTACACTCGATGCACAAATCGGTCATATCTCAGCCACTCAAATCGCTGACCTCGGCGGTGTACATTATGGCAGTGATGCCGACCAACGCGAATTTTACCGTCAACGCTTCCGTCGGCGTACCTTGCATGACGAACCATCACGCATCCAAGATTTAAGTGCAGAGCGTCAGCAAGTATCACAACGCCTGATTGGTGAAATTGTGCATGAGGTCATCCGCTACTGGAAATTTGACCTTGAGCCACGCCAATTTGAAGCCATGCTCGAAGGCTATGCGTGGCAAAAAGGCTTAACCAGTGATTATGAACGCGAGGAAGCCATTCGCCGTACCCGCAGTTTGCTCAATCGCTTCCAACAAAGCATAGTTTTTGGCTGGATAGATTCGGCAAAGCAAGATCATCGTCCCCTTTATACTGAGT
>CAYGTY010000192.1:0-11361 GCA_964352825.1 uncultured Anaerolineaceae bacterium | reverse complement strand
AATCAGGGGAATAACCCTGTTCATCATGCTATTCATTAGCGCGTGTTCGACGAACTCGACATCGGAAAACCGAGCTTCAGACACACCTGCCCCCCGTATGACCATTATTGATAGTGTTACCCGTGAGCCAACTGCGACGCAGGGGGACTTCCCAACCGTTACACCTCATATCTATTGTGAAGATGCCCCTGAATCCTTCCTTGTGATTGCAGAACGAGGACGTGTCACCAAGACCGATGGCGACGAGACCCTCAATTTACGCAGTGGACCGGGTACAGATTATGAGATACTTGTACAAATCGAGCCATTGGAAACCTTCTATGTGTTAGATGGTGTGCAATGTAGTGGCGGGTATGCGTGGTTTCAGATTGATTATAAGGGTGATGTCGGTTGGATTGCCGAGGGTGATGAAGACCAATATTACGCCGAACCCTATTTAACAGGATAAGATATAATGCTTAACCAGTTTAGCAATGGCAACCTCTTAGTTAATTTTATACCCTGTGACAAACCGATTGTTCCTGAGGGGGATGCAACCCCTTTAACATGGGCGATGGCGATTATTCAAAAAGAGGATCGTTACCTACTCCATCATAATTTTAATCGGATGCAATGGGAAAACGCAGGTGGCGGTATTGAAGCAGGTGAAACTGTTGAAGAATGTGTCATCCGTGAGGCACTGGAAGAAACTAGTCAGCATATTATTGATGTGCAATTTCAGGGTTTGTTCAAACTCTACCTCAAAGCCCATAATCGTTATGAGTATGGAGCTTTATATCGCGCGACATTTGATGAATTATTGCCATTTGTCATGAATAACGAAAGTGACCGTCTAACATTATGGCATCCCAAAGATACCCTAGATGATAGGCTCAGCGAGTTAACCCTGTGGATGATTACAAAGTTGGATACTCTAAAATAGAGTTTGATTGATAATACATACGATAACAACCTGCCCCACTGCTGTTTTCAGACAAAGATTACTTGCCCTTCACAAATAGATATATTACAATTAATTACAAAAAAGTTTATATAAAAGGTTATATCTATGCCAGCAAAAATAGATTGGTTAATTCCCGGACAAGTTATTTATCAACGATGGTGGGGGCTTGGCACACTAGATGATATGCGTTGGGCGAACCAAAAATCACTTGACATGTTTGCTCAATACCCAGATCAACCACTTATCCATTGTATAGCAAACGCCACTGGACAAGAAAAAATAGATGCTGGATTACAACAGATCAGCCAAATCTATACCGCCCTCGATCATCCGCAAGCAGGATGGGTATTATTAATAGATAACAATCCATTGATTCGATTCATGGGTAATATCGCCTTAAAAATTGGACGACGAGGTACACGCCTACGTTTCATCAACAATATGGATGAATGGAAACCATTCTTAAAAGAGCGAGATACAATGATTGACTGGGATATGATTAATTTATCGATTATCGAAGAATTCGAAAAAGAAATTCAAGTCTAATATCACTCAAATAATTTAGTAAAAGTGATATGACGTTGCTTCCATAGAATAGAAAAGGATTAGATTTAGCTGTAAGTGTGTTCAAAATTGATGGTGTTTGGATAAACAAAAAGCTCAATATAGCTCTAAATAGTTTATGCATACTTCACATATATAGCAGGTTCAGTTCATATCTAGACAATAAAATAGATGGTCGTAGCAATATTAATATAGATTGATGCCGTTTGATCAAACACTTTCAGGAGCAGTCCTCTATATCAAAAATAAACTGTTTTGCTACAACAAAATGTCAGTTAATTGTCCAGTTACAAGTTGATTTATTTTGCTATAGTTTAAGTATGAACAATCCTGTTATAAATATGATGCGTATTCAATATAAACTTTTCTTAGGATTTCGCATTGTTTGATAATGTAGACATTATATAAATAATATTTCCATGACTACAAAAAGTGCTGTGAAGAAAAACACTATGACCCAGCTACAAAATACTCTAATCAACTTTATCAAAAAGATTATTGAACCACACGCCAATATTTCTGAACCGGAAGATCGCTATCGTTCGCGTTTGCTCAATAGTTTACTTGTAATATATACACCCCTTGCAATATTTATCATCATCTTTAGGTCAATCGTTCTACCTGATGTTTCAACCTCTACGACTCTTATTACCTTAGTTGGGCTTGGCATTGTTGCTATTATTTACGTGGTTGGTCGTATGGGATATTATCGCGCATCCGTCTATGTCACCATATCATTAGGCTACAGTATTATTTATGTAAATGCATTGAACTCAACAGCACCACATTTTCAAATTGCTTATTTGATCTTTCTACCTTTATTAGGAATAGTAATGTTCTCAATGCGAGAAGCACTATTCAATTATATAGTTACTATGTCACTTCTAGTTGTTTTCTTATCAACTGTTGGTGACATTGAAAAAGAGATAGCAGTTAATATATTTGTTTTTATGTTACTTACCCAAGGTTTTATTTTTTTCGCAAATTATCAACGTAATCGATTAGATATTAATCGACGGGAATTAGCAATAGAAAAAGAACGGGCACAACTTGTCAAACAACTGATCGATAATATTTCGCATGATTTTAAAACACCGTTGAGTATTATTCAAACGAGTTTATATTTAATAGAACGTGTTGACACACCAGAAAAACACAAACAAGGATTAGCCAAGATCCAGAAACAGACGTACCGCTTAGAATCTATGATTCAAGATATGTTAATGATTTCAAAATTAGATCACGAGACATTGCCAGAATTTAGTGATGTCAATTTATGGCAACTTATTAACTCAGTGGAAAAAGACTTATCCTCAATTGCGGTCTCCAAACAGATAACAATAGTCAAAAATCTTGATACGGATATTCATCATATCTCAGGTTTTTATGATGAGCTTGAGCGGTTGTTGTTAAACCTATTAGAAAATGCTATCAACTATACATCAAGTGGTGGCACAGTAAGTATCAACTTATTATTAGTTGATAAAGGCTGTTTGCAATTAGATGTTGTAGATACAGGTGTTGGTATAAGCAAAGAGGATATTAATCATATATTCGAGCGCTTCTATCGGGCAGATCAAGCACGATCCACCCATACAGGGGGTACGGGATTGGGTTTAGCAATTGTTAAACGGATTGTTGAACGTCACAATGGTACAATTTGTGTAGATAGTAAATTAGGAGTTGGAACAACTTTTTCTATCTCTCTGCCAATATCACAGACTTTGTACCACTAAGGTTTGTCAGACTTCAAATCAAGGAGGTAGATAAACCAAAAATCCAGAAAGGTCAAAATAGTTCATGCACATCTCTCAATTAATTAAAAAACATTTATCTCTAAGGTTACTCCTGTGTCTGTAAAAATAGATTGGCTCATCCCTGGGGAAGTGATTTATCAACGCTGGCGGGGAATAGGTACATTAGATGATATGCGTTGGGTCAATCAGCAAACGCTGGATATGTTTGCACAATACCCAGACCGCCCTCTCATCCATTTTGTTGTCAATGGCATTGGGCAAGAAAAAAATGAAGGTGGACTTACCCAAATTCGTCAAATCTATACGGCGCTAGATCACCCACAAATGGGATGGCTCATACTGATTATCAATAAACCATTACTGCGCTTTATTGGAAACATCGTACTCCAAATCGGTAGGCGACGACCCAAACTTCAGTTTATGGATAGTATGGATGGGTGGCAATCTGCACTTCAAGAACGCGATTCAACCATTGATTGGGATAACGCGAACTTTGATGTGATTACTCGATTTGAATCAGAAATCCAATCTAATTAGCATATTCCTCGCACAATTTTTATCTACTTCTTACACAGCTATGTTACAACTGTGACCGTAACCATTACCAAACGGGGATAATATCTCCCTGCCTAATGATTTAAATAAAATTCACCCTCATATTTCTTTGGGGTAAGCATGACCATGAGTGAAAGGATCAGCTCTATGAGTGAACAATTTACCTTCCAAGCAGAGACCCAACAACTGCTTAATATCTTGATACATTCGTTATATACAGAAAAAGAAATTTTCTTGCGCGAACTGGTATCAAATGCCTCAGATGCGCTCAACCGCTTACAATTTGAGCGTTTGACCAACGATAATATTCAGTCACCTGATGCAGAACTTCACATCCGCATTACAGTCGATGCCGAAGCCAATACCCTGACCATTAGTGATACAGGTATCGGCATGACCCGTGAGGAAGTGATTGAGAACCTCGGTACAATCGCAAAATCAGGTGCAAAAGCATTCATGGACGCGATGCAAGACAAACCAGATAATGCCACCATGTCCGATATTATTGGGCAATTTGGCGTCGGCTTCTATTCCGTGTTTATGGTTGCGGACAGTGTTGACGTAATTACACGCTCCCACCAACCCGATGCTGAAGCCGTCAAATGGTCAGCAAATGGTGGAACAAGCTATACACTCGAATCAGCGGAAAAAGAAGAACGCGGTACAGAAATCGTCATTCACCTCAAAGAAGACGAAAATGAGTTCACCCGCGAATTTACGATTAAAGATATTATCCGCCGCCACTCCGATTATGTCGCCTTCCCAATTTATGTAGGGGACGATGAAGAACCCACCAACAAGCAACAAGCCATATGGCGACGCGACCCCAAAGAAGTTGAGCAAGACGAATATGACAACTTCTATAAAATGATGACAATGGACTTCAACGGTGCATATCATCACATTCATATGCGTGCTGACGTGCCGATGCAGTTCTATACTCTGCTATTCATCCCATCCAGCGCACAACCCAATATGTTCAGCCCACGCAAAGAACAAGGTCTGAAGCTATATGCGCGTAAGATTCTGATTGCTGAATATAATAAGGACCTCTTGCCAGAATATCTACAATTTGTGCAAGGTGTTGTCGATAGTGAAGACTTGCCACTCAGCGTCAGCCGTGAAAGCATCCAAGCCACACGCATTATGGCAACCTTGAAAAAGACCATCACTCGCAAAGTGCTTTCCGAACTCAAGCGGATGGCAAAGAAAGAACGTGAACAATACCTTGCCATCTACGAAGAATTTGGTAGTCACCTCAAGCAAGGTTTGGTCATGCAACCTGATGACCGTAGTGACCTCGAACCCCTACTGTTCTTCCAAACCACACTTGATGACAATCCAGACAACTACTACGCGCTTGATGAATACGTTGAGCGCATGGCAGATAATCAAGATGACATTTATTATGTTGTGGCAGATGATTATGCGAGCGGTAAACGCAGTCCACACTTAGATGCCTTCCGTCAACGGGGTATCGAAGTGCTATACTTCACCCATCCAGTTGATTCCATGCTTCCAATGGGTTTGACAGACTTTAAAGGGCATAAACTGGTCAGTGTCGATTCCTCAGAAATTGACCTCGCCGATGTGGGTACTGCTGAAGAACCTGATGACATCAAAGAAGCCATCGAGGAAACCTCATTTATATCATTGGCAGACCGTGTCAAAGCAACCCTCGGCAATCGTGTGAGCGGTGTCCGTGAAAGTAAAGGCTTGGTTGGTAGTCCTGCCCGCTTAGTCAGTGATGATGATAGCACCAACCGCTATATGTACCGTATCAATCGCCTACTCGATAAAGATTATGAGCTTCCCATCAAAACACTAGAACTCAATGCGCGTCACCCTCTCTTGCACAATTTGAGTACGCTCATTGGCAATGGTGGTGACAGTCATTTGATTGATGCTGTAGTTGAACAAATCTTTGAAACCGCTCTATTGCAAGATGGCATCCACCCAGACCCATCCAGCATGGCAGAACGCCTAAATCTGCTGATGCAAGCCGCGACAGGATCAGCCGCCGCCGACCTCAACTTTGAATCGGCACGGACAGTTATCGCAGAACCTGAATTAGCAGAAGCTCCTGAACCGATTGCGACTGGTTTTGGCGATATTGAAGATGCTGAATTTACAGAAGTTAATGAAGATGATGACGATAACCAAGATGACGAAGATAGTGAAGACGAAGATAGTGAATAAGTAATTCGGCTTTGTGGGGGAGGTTTCCCAATCTTCCCCACAGTCTACAAATCCCCATACAATACCCTGCTCCCCAAACATAAAAGTGATATACTCCACATATTCAGTGACAGACACTATTGGAGTAAGGAATGAAAGCAATACAAATTGTTTCTAGGGGCAATGCCCAATTTATTGATGCACCCAAACCCACTTTAGAAGAAGGACATGCCATCATCAAAACACAACGACTATCACTTTGTGGGAGTGATGTTCGATGGTTACATTACCGACCGGATAGCTATTATCCCTCGCCAACAGGGGTAACAGGACATGAAGTTGTTGGAACAATTGCAGAAATTGCAGATAATAAGGCTGGCTTTCGTGTGGGTGATAGGGTTTTGGCTCTCGCGCCTGATCATCAAGCAATGGCAGAATATTACCTCGCAACTATCGATAACCTTATTCCACTCGATGATGACATCGCGCTTGAAGATGCCGTCCAAGCGCAACAATTTGGAACGGTCATGTATGGCGCAAAAGTCTTACCAGATGTCAAAGGCAAAACAGTTGCAGTCATTGGGCAAGGGTCAGCAGGTTTATGGTTTAACTGGGTTTTGAAGGAACGGGGAGCAGGTAAGATTATCGCACTCGACTTAAAAGCATTCCGTCTACAATTAAGTGAACAATACGGCGCAACCGATACGATTCATAATGCCGACATCGACCTCGAAACAACCCTGAAAGCAATCAATAATGGCGAATTACCTGATGTCGTTATCGAAGCAGCTGGCGAAAAAGAGTCAATTGCCCTAGCGGTTGATATTGTCAAAGATAATGGGTTTATTCTTTATTTTGGTGTTCCCAGATTTGAAACAATGGACTTTCCTTTTAATAAATATTTTTCAAAAACACTTACAGCCAAAGCCATTGTTTATGCCACGCGTGAAGAAAACCATGCCTCAACCCGTCGTGCATTAAGGCTTATCGCCTCTGGTGTTGTCAATGTCAAACCGATGTTGACCCATACCTTCGCATTTAAAGATGTGTTAGCCGCTTATGAATTACATCATATGCAAGATGAAGGCGCAGTGAAAATTATCGTTGATATGGAGAAAGACGAATAAGTTATTATCGAGCTTATCGAAAACGGTCTGGCAGGTCATCAAATATCGCAATCCATTCGCCTGCCAGCACATGAACACGACACCCAATACCCTCAAATATAAATAACATGCCCAATGCTGCCACAACAGATTTTTCGAGCATATATTCAAATTGTTCTTCACGGGTGGCAACGCGTAATTCCGCACCCTGCCATAAAAATGTGCCATCATAATAATGGACATCGGGGAACACAACATAAAATAGAGGAATCGATTCTGCGACTTCGACAACAAGCAAGGAACGCTCTAATAAATATCCCACAACACGACAGCGATACGTTTCTGCATGTTTTAATTCCAGAATATTATCACTATCAGGTTCAAGTTCGAGTCGTCGTTTCACATCATCTGCCTAGATACCTTCTTAATCAAGATCATCATAAATCTGACGTAATCCATCAACATCAAGCGATAAATCACCCTGCTCAATCACATGGGCGACCATACGATTAATTTTATCGATGGTATCACGTTGGAACATCCCATTGCGGATATGTTGGTCAAGATAAACTGCACCCTCTCCTTTTACGGGAATCGCAACAATAATCCGTAAATCAGTGAAGTTTGTATTGGTGACGGGAGCTTGCGATGGGTCAGTAATGATATTATTGGTAAGAACAGATTGATTGGTCTCAATCGCTTGCGATAAACATTTTAGCGCAATCTCTTGGAATGTCTCATCATTGATGGTGTCGATACTCAGGTTTTCAATGTCAACAACCGTCAAATCGGATGTGACTGTCATACCACGTTCGGCATGTGTAATTTCTTTTGCAATCTGCATAATTGCTGACAGAATTGAGTTGCTCATAAATCATATACCCTTATAGCAACGACCAGATAAATGTAATTATTTTATACAGAAAATTGTGTATACGTTTATTGTACTGCAATAAAGCTATCCAAAAAAGTCGCGAATCAAAACTGGGGGCTTTTCTTTGTGTTCTTCGTGACTTTGTGCTTATCGATTATTGGATGAATAATGACCTAATCATGTACAATTATTTATAAGCCTGTCAACATATTGAACATACCCATCCAAACTGCTTGAACTAACGAATCCCTAAGACCTCTACAACTTGATTTATTGTATCGGTATCTGCAATACTTTTAATCAATGGCATTATCGCACCTAAGCACAATAAAACATCTGGCAACGCAAGCTGTTTAAGTTGACCAACTAATTGTTTCCACAAGTCAAACGAGCGCGCTTTATCATCGACATTGTTTACCCATATCGTGATACCCTGCCCCAAATAATCTGCCCGCAATCGCTGGTTTGGTATCAACATTGCAGTTTCGATGCCTTTTTCAAGAGCCGTCGGCATATCAGGGGGGATATATGCACTGTGTCCATTTTTAGAAAGTAAAGGAGTCAGAATACGGATTGCACTGGCTTTATCATAACCATCGCTAATCCCTTTAATTGATGCTTCAATCACTTTGGCAAGGTCTTTCTTCGCGCGGTCAGGCAAGAAGGGGGCAAGTGAGGCAATCATGCTTGCACGGTCATATCCATCTTCAATCTGATGTAAACGCATCCACGCCTTCGCAATCAAGGATGAGCGATTCTCTGGTGGTGAGTTTTGAGCAATTGCAAGGTAGACATTAACCTTATCAAAGGCATCTATATAACCATCTGCAATTCCCTCAATTTCGGCAAACATAGTGGAGGGTAAATGCGGAATAATCGTCACAAGGGCGCGTGCTTGCTTAAAATCTAGATGAATAGATTTCGCACAATCAAATAACTGCTCTTGTGCTTCTAACTTACGCTTTTCATCCGCAACAGTTCCCACCAAACCAATAATCGCATTCATACGTTGATTCGGATTCTCAATATCAAATGCAATATCTAAGGCTTGATGCAACAGTTTCTCAGGTAAGTATTTTCCTAATTGATTTAAGGCGCGTGCTTGAGCATTTTGATTATCAATACTTCGTGCCGAGTCAAGAGCATTAGATAACGCTTGTTCCATCAATTCAGGTGGCAATAAATCGATTAAATCAACCAAGGCTGAAACCCGTTCCAAGTAATGTGGCAAGTTGGAGGCGGCTGCCAGTGCATCACGGATGGTCTGTTGATTTGCGCTATCAGGTACATAATGTGCCAGTGCTGTCAACGCATGAACACGAGCATCTTGTGTAATCATGGTGTGTGCCACTGCCAAGCTAGCGACTAGCATATTCGGTGGCAAGTTCGGCGCAAGCTCAGCCAATAACATCGCACGCTCTTGTTCGTTACTCAAGCTATGAACGGCTGCCAGAGCTTCCCCTTGCAAATCATTCGTGAGGTGTGGTGCAATCGCCACCAAAACCCTTGCCCGTATATGCCGACGACCAATCCCAACAGCGATTGTGAGTGCCTTAGCTAAAATCGCTGGGAATTTATCATTATTATCAGACGCATAATCAAGATGTGGCGCAAACGCTATCAGAGCTTCGGCGCGATCATCTTCATTATCAATTGTACTAATCGCATCTAAGGCATCTTGGCGCAGACGGGGTCGCAAATCTGCTGGCATACTCTGAGCTAAAGCCGTTAAGACACGCGCCCGCTCCGAAGCATTTTCAATTTTTATAGCAATCGTCAAGGCTCTTGATACCAATTCATCAGGAACATCGGCAGCCATCGCCTGTAAAGTTTTCACACGCAGGTTATCATGGCTCAGGTTTTCCAATTCATTCAATACACGGCTGAATGTTCGCAAGCTAATTTCATAAGGTACATGAGGGGCAATCGCAACCAAACTCCGCAAGCGCGATTCCGTATTTTGCAAACTTTCTGCCACACGCAGAATATTCAATAATGGGGTTGAAGTCGCAGGTTCATCATGTATCAAAGATAGCAAAGGGGCAATCTGATACATGGCTTGAGTCCGCACAACAATATCTTGAATATAATCAACCTGTTGCCAGATTTCTTTGACAATTTCGTAAAAATCGTCAGGCGCAATATAAAGTGCCATCTTTGATAGTAAGGTAACACGGACATCCAAATCGTCTATATTTTTAATATCACGCAAAAGGCGATGAATTTGCTTCTTGTTCAAAACAGGGACAAGGGACTCTAATACACTTAAGCGAGCTTGCGAAATCGTCATCGAGCGAGTTTCATAAGCCGTAGTCGCTGTTTTCTGTCCGTTGACCTGTGCAAGTGCGAGCAAATACTTGAGTTGATTTGGTAAGGATGTTATACCCTTATCCAACTCTGTCTTTAATACCTCTTCAATTTGTCTGCCCCCGATTTCTGGTTTGCCTTTTGGTGGCTCATCTGGATGGGGAGGAAGCGATGCGGGTTGTGCCATCGTATATCTTAATCATTTGTTTGAATACATAATTCTATTGTATTCCGATTTCTTACAATTCAACAAGCAGATAGCATTGAGATTTAAGTTTGTATATTTATACCAAACGCGTCTTCTTTATCCACCACTTCGATAGATTGCCGTAGCTTAATAATACTATCTGCGGGGTAAACACCCTTTGCCAGTGATAGCAATGGATAAACCCATGTGCGCGCTCCGATAACAACCCCCGGATTGGTTACTGCATTACAGCCAATTTGGACATCATCCCCGAGTATTGCGCCAAACTTACTTAAGCCTGTATCAATGATATGTCCATTAATGTCAAATTTAATAGTAGGTAACGGGTCAAGATTCATGAATTTAACGGGAAAGTTCGATAATTTTGTACCTGCCCCCAAGTTCACCCTCTGCCCCAAAATACTATCACCGACATAAGCAAAATGTGGCGCACCTGCCCCTTCAAGAAAAACTGCATTTTTGGTTTCGGTTGCATGCCCAACGATTGCCCCCTTACCCACGAGGGTATTGGCACGGATAAAAGCACCATGCTTTATTATCGCTCCGTCATCAATAATCGCAGGACCTTCAATATAGACACTAGGTTCAATCGTCACATTATCGCCAATGTAAATATCTGATGACTGATACATGACCGTTGGCGATAAATTTGCTTTCATAATATTGGGTTTGAGGTCATTATTGAGGCGCAATTGAATATAAGATTTGATGCGTGGAATCGCTGACCAGACATAATCCACACCATCAAATAATGAGGCATACGCTGTTTTTGATAAATCGAAGTAATCTTGTGGTTGATGTGACATATGATATGCTCTCTTAATTTTCGGGTGTGATACTACTGCCAACTAGGCTATTTTGTCTTATAA
>CAYGTY010000191.1:0-11417 GCA_964352825.1 uncultured Anaerolineaceae bacterium | reverse complement strand
TATATGAATTTCAATAGAAAGATCAAGAGCAATATCAAGATCAAGAGCACTAGCAAGAGCACTAGCACTAGCAAGATCAAGAGCAAGAGCAAGAGCAAGGTCACTAGCACTAGCAAGAGCAAGAGCAAGATCACCAGCAAAATCAAGAGCACGAGCAAGAGCACGATCACCAGCAAAATCAAGAGCACGAGCAAAATCAAGAGCACTAGCAAGATCACCAGCAAGGGCAAAAACTAATCGCCCTGAACTCAATTCAAACTCACTATTTCCCTGCAACCAATAATCACGAACCTGTGATAAATGATCATCGACTTCACCCCGACGCGGTAAACGATATACCCAGTCATGACTGTATCGCTCATTCAACCACTCACAAAATTGATTGGCATCTTCTCCTCGCATCCCCAATATCGGCTTTGTTCCTGTACCCTCTTCAAATTGAACTTTATCCCAATGATCGGGTATAACAGTGATCTCTTCTTGACTCATATCATCAATAAATAGTTGATACTCTGCTTGTGTCACCAAGCCATTTACCAGATACACACCATCACCCAAGCGTGTAGCATCATTCAAATGTACCCCCAATTGCGCCTCAACAATCCGTCGCCGCACCACAGGGTCGGTATGATTAACACCATCTTCCAAAAATGCTTCATAAGCTTGTCTAACATCATTATTTACATTAATATTCACAATCCGCATACAGTTTAATGCCAATATCAAGGGCTGTATTGATGTTTCTACTGATAAACAACTCATGATAATCTCAGAAGCATCTGCCCCACTTTCACAATAATGCAAAATAGCCTCATGCCACTGTTGATCATCCTCCTGAGCGGACTGTGCGAATTCTGCCATCAAACCATCCACCTTATACTGATGATCTTTTACATAATGCCCAGCAAAATATTCTAGAAAAGAACGATGCGCAAAGCGATACCCTTCATCAGCACTCCCTGCCAATAACCCCGTACTGTCCATCATCAATTGCAGAAAGTTCGGCACCGACCCATCAGCACCCAATACACTACGCACCTCATCGCCCAGGATATCTTCTAAGGTCTCCATATCAGCATCTTCATTGCCACGCGACATCAACTCAAAAGCCAAATGTTGTAAAAGCTGTTTCTTTTGCTCCTTATTCAAAGTTTTTTGCGCCATTTCATACTGCTCTTGTGTTGGCGCACCCCGTTTTTTCTCCGCCCGTCGCCAGACAAACACATCAACAATTTCACCATATAAATCTGAACGCACGTCTGGCAAAGTATTCCCACCTTGCTTAACATTAGTAATCAAGGTCAACAACAGCGGATTAACAGCCAATTGGGATAAACTCGGTAATTGATTAATCTCAGCGATGAGCGCATCGGCATCTTCTCTTGCCTTAAGCCGTGTACCGTGATCACGACGTACAGATAAGGCTTCGTTTTCACGATACCAGCGTCTCACAAAATCAACCTGTTGTTTCGGGTTAAATTCCAAAACCTTCAGCAGGGTTAAATTCATATCCAAGAGTGTATTCCCCTCAGAAACAGCTCCCCCCGGTCTCGAAGCAATAATCATACGATTATCACCAATCACATGATCACTAATCCACTGAATAACCAATCCCCGTACAATCGGATCAGATACTTCGTCCAATCCATCAAACATGATCAAACAACGATTATCAGCTAACTGCTTATCAAACCATGATTTAGCAGGCATCTGATCAGGCTCAGCAAATAATTTCTCATTAACGATCAATTGATATAGGGAGACATCGGGTTCTTGCCGAATAGTTTCTGCATGACGGCGAAGTGTGATATAAATCGGTATCCACTTGGGTCGTCTACTTTTCTTATCGCATAATTGCAAAATAATATGGCGAAGTAAGGTCGTTTTACCTGCACCAGGTGGACCCAATATTGCAAATTTCCGACGATGTTCATCATCTAGTAATGCCCAAATATCCTTGCCATCTTCATTCCGACTTTTGCTTGACAAAACCGCGCGGGCAATTTCTTCAGGGTCACGTTCCTCAATAATTCGTAACTGCACAAACACATGATATACCCATAAACTACCTGTTGCTCGCAGACTTAATCCCTCGGTCATCAACTCACGATAACGATAGGTCATCTGTCGAAAATACCGTTGCTTATCTGAAGAAAACAAAGTGATAAGGCGATTGGTGATTGAATCCGCAATATGTCCTTCAAGCTTTGACCATATCTTTTTAATCACACCCGTAGCCGCTAAAATAAAGATATAGATTATCGAAAAGACAAGAGCTAATAAGGGGCTGTCTGTAACCGACCAACTAAATATAAAAATACCCGGTGCCGCAAGTGCCAAGATGATATTTAATAGAGTAACTAAGCTATCCACTGCCAACCCTCGATACTATAAATGAATGACCATACAATAAGTGTACTCAACCTGATACGGATTTGCCATTTTAACCCAAATCTAACTTATCACGACAGAAAAGCGGGCGCATCATCAGCGTCCGTTTTTTATCCCAAATCACCACTTCTCAGCCAAAGCCAACCGCCCCAGACCGCATATTTACTAGATTTTTATAGTTCAAAAGGGGACACATCGCCCAGTAGGGCAGGGGGTAGGGCAGAATCACTTATCCCAAACCCCATTTAAAAATCACTTATCGCGAATAACATATACCAAGAAAAATTTAAGCCTTGTTCCATTTACGAAGTTGCTTCAATGTGAACTGAAGCGTATTAATGACTTCCAACTTTTCAGCCTCTGGCAGGTCATCGAAATCCGATTGTTTTATCTTAGAAAGACTGTGAACTTTACGTGTAATTGGCGAGTAGTCCATTTGAATAGGTTCGGGTAACGCTTTTGATTTTGCAATCTCATCACGTAACCGCCGCACACTCCAAACTTTATCCTCAGGCTCTTCTGCGCGGTCTAACCAAAAATCAGGATCTTCGCTAACTAATGCCTCGACATGATGTGAATAAGTCAATTTGTTCCGACGTCGGAACAATTCATATGCAGACGATACCATCGCAAATTTTCTCAGCGACGACACAGAATAATTTGTGATCTCACTCGCTAACGTATAATAATCGCCCCAGTCTTGCTTACCCGCATTAATAAAGTCCCCGATAGCCCACTGAAAGCCATCAACTCTTTGCCGAATATGATGACCTAAAGCCGTCCATTCCTCCAAAGACATCTCACGTGAAAAAGTGATACCCGTCTCAATAATCTCAGCAAATCCCAAATCATCAGGGTTAGACGCACCCTCAATAATATTCAGCTCGTCAGCAGATAACGTTAACCCACCATCATAAATTGACGTAGCCTCTTCTCTATTTTGGATATTACCCGTGAGACTTTTCTTAGCCATGTTCTTTCACGCCTTCTACTAGATTCACAAGATCCCAAAATTGCCGCGTAATATCATGAGTCCCTGCCACAGCAAACAAGAATTGCTGGATCGTTTGTGTCTCAGAAATACCCACATGCAAACGAATAGGCTCACAAATTAAATCACCATATAACTCGCGTAAATGGTTTAACATATCCCGATGTAGAACAGTCTTAGACCGATATTTATTCGGAATAATACCTAAAATTTTTGGTCCACTCACATTATTGCTCGATAAGGTATTAGAAGCATTTTGAATATGACCAATCGATTCAGGTAGCCCTTCCAATGCACTAAACGATTCGCAATCCGTCGGAATTAAAACATAATCTGTCGCCAGTAAAATAGCCTCATTCAATAGAGAAGGTGTAGGTGAGGTATCCAGAACAATAAAATCAATCGCCTTACGTAATTGTTGAAAACGTGACCGAATAACCAACCGATTTTTCATCGACATCGCCACAGTGCGCGACTCAGTATTACCAGCCACACAATACAATTGCCCTTGCGATTGAGAATCAGGCGGTGAATAAACATCAGGATGCACAAGTTGTAATATCTCACGCCATTCCGCATCCCGAACACATAAATCATAGAACCCAGGACGTTTATCTAAACCAACAGCAGAAGTAGCATTCGCTTGAGGATCAGTATCCACCAACACCACACGATTTCCCTTCAAAGCCAGACCAGCAGCAATATGGGTAGCCAATGTCGTTTTACCGACCCCGCCCTTTTCGTTCAGCAAAGTTATAACATTCATTAACGATTCCTTTCCTGTGATATACTCACATATAGGGATTATATCCCTAACCTTTTCTTTTCAACAAATCGCCCATCGCTATTGGGCGGTTTTTGATTAACTCTTGTTATCTCTTTTATCAAGTAGTGGCTTAAGCTTTTTATACCATATTGAATCGGAATTTAATCGAGTAAATAAACCTTTCAATTCCTTCAAACCGTCCTCTGTCATAATTATATCTAATGTTGTTGCAATGCTATCAGGTTTTGCGTATAACCTAGGTGTCTCATCACGTTTTTTACTATCTATATATTCAATAAATTCTATGATTTTGAATTGAACTTCAGAGATTTTTAATTCACGTATTATGGGTAAATATAAAAGTTGTCTTTTAGTCTTAACATCCATGTTTTTATATATCTCGACCATAATCGGAATACCTCTCGGATCCATCATCCGAGCAAATATCATTCCACAACGCTCTCTTACACCGTAGGAGTCATGTTTTGCACCAATGGCTAATGCTTCAATTGCATAAGGCGACCGATTCTGTTGTAAGTATTGGACTGCATGTTTCCAATCCTTCATATCTACACTATCAAATAGATCAATAGCTTTTTGAATGGCTGGCGGAAAATCTTCAACAACCCCTGCCAAATCCTTCAATCGGCTAATCAAGTCACCCTGCCAAGTCGTCAATTTATCTTGGCTAATAATCCATTGAAGGGGCTCTAATTTAGGGTGCACACCTTCGCTAGTAGGGCGTGTATTATCAATCGAAACTGGGATAATCTCTTTACCTTTACCCATCCCATACACCCATTCATACTGAACGTAAGTCGATGCCATCGAGTCCTTCGATACAATCAATAAGACACCTATTGAGCCTTCAATCGCGAGATCAATCAATTTACGCCACTCACCACCAGCAGGTATCTGATGATCTGTCCATGTCAATAAACCTTCATCGGCTAGCTTGGCTTGCAACTCTGTCGCTAACTTCTCATCGTTATGACTATATGAAATAAAAAAATGTGACACTAAATCATCTCCCTCAAACTCACTAAATCATCAGCACTCAACACCTGCTTCAACGCCTTCAACGTCCGCACAGGATCATTCTCATATACCGTCACCACATGGGCAATAATCGCTACCTGACCCTGCTCAACGGCATCCTGACGCTTCTTCTCGACCTTCTCACCAATAATCTCAGTCTGACTAAATGCCTTCTCAACCTGCAAATCTGCCAATCCAGCAGACCCTATCAGCTGATTATTGATATGCCCAGTCGCTAATATCCGAGCCAACGTCCGCGACTCCCGATTGACCATATCCGCAAAGGGAAGAATCAATTGCGCGTCAGATAATCCATGCTCTGCCACAATCGTAATCACCTTCCCATAGGTCACATCATCCAGCGTATCAAGTGCATCAATCATCTTGACAGCACCCACCGGGGACACATCACCAGCATCCATCATCACCGAGACAACCCGATGCTTAGACCCATGAACCCGTTCCTTCATCGACACCTGCTTAACACCCATCTCAACATGGCGCAATGACAAATCACCACCCTCTGCATCAGCCAATCGCTTAGCCGTCTGATAGGCTTCTTGACGTAAATCAGGGCTATCTAATTTTTTGAGTGCGCGCGTTTGACGTTCAGGCAAATTTGCCTCCAGCTGATGATTAATCTGCACCTGACTATTTAACCGTGACAAATACCCATCCGAATAATCGAAAGCATCATGCAAATAAGCATCCCAAGAGTCATAGCCTAATGCCTTCCAGCCCTCAAGGGTGTACATACTCTGTAAATCCCGTGCCTGCATCTTATCCCGTGCCACAATCCGCTTGTGTAGCATCTCAGCTTCATCATGCGTCATCATCACAACAGTAGGGGAGGTCTGCATCATAGTCATCTAAGCGATACCTTCCAATAATACCGAGAACAAATCGACCACATCCACAGGGAAGGCTTCCAACTTGCCACAGGCTTCTTCATACGACATATCAATAGAATCAACATGCACATACATCATATGATGAGCCTTGTGTGCCCGTTTCTTTGCTGCCGCATACCGATGATGCCCATTAATCAAATAAACTTTCTCGTCACCATAAAATCGTAATGCCAGAGGAGGGCGGTTGTACGGATCTAATGTATACCCAGACCGCAGATACCACTTCACCAGCTCCCAATTAACTTCTTCCTGTGTCGGGATAATCTTGCTCAACGCCACCATCTCAGGACAAATAGCTTCCTCGCGACAATAAGCCTCCATCACCCAAGCCCGATGCTCATCCGACAGCACCTTATACAAATCCACCACAGGCTCATCAAACATGACCATCCGATAATCCAGCAACTCACGCTCAGCATACATCCGTTGACGCTTATCAAACCACGCCCGAAACTCACGCTCATGTCGCTCTCGCCAAATAGGCAACATCCCATCGAGTGCCTTTTGATAGGTCACCGCTTCTAAGCTATCAACAGCAAATTGCTCCCAATGCCCATACCCACGATACACCCACACTGACTCATCATGGAAAATCTTCTTCATAGCAATCACTCCTCCAACAACGGGCTAACACTCCACCGCTCAGCAACCACCGCCAAATTGATATTGAACACATTCTCACAATTTAACTGCTCCGTCACCGACCATGGCAGAATCATCTCAACACCCTTAGCAGTCGAACGATTGCCCAGCGCATCCACCACATCAATCATCCCTGTAATCTGATAATCACGATTAACCAATCCGCCATCACGCAAATTACAAACCAACTGCGGGAACATCAACTCAGCTTCACGTCGCGCAAATCCAGCACTCACATTATTTAATGGGAATCGCAAGGTCACCACAATGTCATTCACAATCAACATCTCAATATCGTCACGCTTAGCCGTCATCGCATCTTCCACCGCTTCAATCGCAATATCTTCTAATGATAGCGTCGCACTCGGCACAGGCGTATTCGTAATTGTCGCCGTAGGTTCTAGAGTTTCACTCGGTAGGGCAGTCACATCACTTGCCACAGCAGCTACAATCGTTAGCTCACTATCCAATGCCTCAGTCGGAATTGGCAATGATTGTATTCTAGATTCTGCCTCGGAATTAACATTCAGATAATGCACAGTTACTCCAATAATAATGCCCCAAAACAACACGCTAAACATTAATATTTTCAGAAGTTCAGCCATTCGGGTGCGAAAACTTTTCCCCTTCTGCTTCGCCATCTTAAGCCCCCAGCATACAATTTAATCATTAACTCCATTGTATACCAGAAACATAGTCACTCAAACTCATTCCCCCTAAATTTTCAGACTAGGAGGATAAATAATCGTAGGGACAGGATTCTTCCTGTCCGCCTATCCAATAGTTTCTAATTTGAGAAGATCACCTATCTCACATTCAAAATATTCGCATAACTTAATCATGATACGTTTATCAAGTCGATCAACTTTATTACCAGCCCAACGTGAAATTGTTCCCTGTGGAACATCAATAGCATTAGCAATTTCTTCTTGTGTGATGGGATTTAAACCCACATCACGACCATCACGCTCTGCCTTTTTTTTCATTAACTCATAAATTTGAACATTCACAGTTAACATCTCCTAATATCTCCTCAAATTGTACATCTGCTCTTTCTCCATGTCAATATTTAGATATTTAGATATTGACATATTGATAAGTCGATTTTATAATTATCTTAATCATATCATTAAACGAGTTTCAATAAAGTTTGATGTGATAGTCACGGTGAAGATTTGAAGGCGTAGCCTGTCGTTCTATGGCAACCAACCAAGACAGGCTACACCCGAGAGTAGGGGGGTTAAACCCTCCTTCACCACCCAAAGGTGATGCCAGCAATTATAACCCATCATCTTTTTTATGCTACATCAGGACTTCACAATTCCCCTCCATACGAAATGGGGTAGGGGTGGGGTCAATCGTCAATATGGTGAAACGCAAAAAGGGCATCCACACACTGGACACCCTTCTGCAAAATCAATCATATTTCTATCACACACCCATTTCACTTGAGCGAGTGAATTTCACAAGGACATGATACCACCAAAATATAATTTACACAACATTTAATTGTAAATATACCCATCGGGGAGGCTCAATCGTATGCACTTTCACACCAAAACAAAACCCATTAATAACCGTAAAAAACAGCCAAGCGCGGTAAACTACATGGGCGTATCTGGGGTGAACATGATACGCAAAAGTTCTCCATCCAGCAGGGCAGGCAACCTTGCGTCTCAATCCAATTTCACAATTTTATATCGTCACGTCATGTTATCGTGTCGCCTATATCGCTTGATATGGACTATTGTCCGCTTAAGGTTGGTGTACTCTACCCTATTTGACACCTTCCGTAACACGCCTCAGCCATTGTCTGATGCCACCTTGCGGAATTTCCATAAAATAGGGTAGTCTGCGAATCCTAACCCTAGTCAATATTGCATTTATGTTAGAATGAATATTGCTAGAATAAATGTTCGTAACACATGCGCTAATACCAACACAAGCAATAGGTGACAGCAAAATCGGTAGACAAAGGCGTAGCATGACTTAATTAAAAGGAAATCTGATGGAAGACTTTAGCATCATACAAAAGAAAGCACACACAATCCTATCCCAGCTTGACCCCGACACGCGTGATTTGGCAATCAATATCCTAACCTATAGCCAATTCCCACTCGAAGGTCATCCAGACACCTGTCGGATTATCAATACGCTCATCCAATGTGTGCCAACCCATCAGTCAGATAACCCCGTTGTCATCGCCAGCCAAACCGCGCAAGCCATTTATGCACTTGCCCACGGTCAAACTGATGTGCTTCTCGCCATCCTCGATGACATCCATAATTTCGATATTTTCGTAGCATAATCACATTGCATTAGAACCGATAGTCTAGTAGCATTAGAATATCTGTTCTACATTAATGTTTAATGTAAAGGAGAACATTATGTCTAGCACAGCACTACAAAACCCAGCCCATAATTCAGCACTTCTGGTACAAAACACAACCAGCAGCCTATCTGAACTTGAAATCTATTGGAAAATTGCTGAGAAAGCGCACCAATCAGGTCTCACCAAAGTCAACAGTATCTTTGATGCTTTCTTTCTTGTTGGCTATGGCCAAGAACTTGGCATCTCTCCATTCTCAGCACTCCGCACAATCTATGTTGTCAATGGAGTCCCGACCTGTTCGGGGGAAATGATGCTCGCCCTCATTCGTCGCAGTGGTTTACTCGCCAATATGGAAATCGAAGAACTCACAGATAGTAGCGGTACTTTCACTGGCGTAAAATGCACGATGACCCGCAAGGATACTCAAGAAACAGTTTCCATATCCTTTACACTCAACGATGCACGAACAGCTAGTTTAATGGGAAAACAAGTCTGGCAATCCTATCCCAAAAATATGTGCCGTTGGCGCGCGGTATCCAATGTAGCCAAAATACTCTTCGGAGATGTTATTGGTGGCTTATATACCTTTGAAGAAATCGCTACGGACAATCAGCCCATCGATGAATCAGGTGCACCCATCGGCGACATTATCACAATCAGCAAACCACAACAAAAAAATAACCAACCACCCAATGTCACCAACCTACAACAGCCAGCAGGGCAGGATGAGCAACAACCACCTGAACCACCGCTCGAAGAAGACCCACAACCAGAAGAACCACCAGCAACAACATGGCTCGAAGCACCCAACAACAAGCAGTGGCTCATGCAAACATTGAAAGCCAACAGCCTCCCCGGTGGATTCTTTAGCACAATCGACAACACAGCAAAAGGCTGGGGTGATATCGCCAAGCAATACAAAGACCGCACAGCACTCGAAAAAGCTATCTTTGATGCCATGCCTACAACAGGTTCTAATGTACCTGATGAAACAGAAGCCCTTGTAGAAGAGCCACTCGCCACAACACCACACACAACCGACGAACTCTATCCCAATACCTTCGACATCACTGCAATGCTCGATGATAAATGGACAGACTCAGCCTATAGTGGTCTCTGCGCCTTATTCAATGGCTATTTCGATGAAGATGCCGAAGATTTAATCCAAGGCGGTCTAGGGGTCGAGAATCCAACACAAGAATATAGCAACCCGATTGAACTTTGGAATGACCTAATCCAAATCGCCAAAGACACCAACATCCAAATGATCTGTAGCCAATTTATTTACCGCTCAGTTGGCAAAAATGGACGCATCGAAACCTCTCACCCAATTCTCGCAGTCAGCTATAGCCGCTCAAAATTTGTAGAGTTAATTGGGGATAAACAATTCACCGACCACTTCAAAGTGACCGATTGGAGTAGTGAAGAAGTCCAAACCATTCAACCACTCATCATCTCATACGAGACCAAAGCTCAAAATCAAAGTGGTAAAGTCTACCACCTCATCACTGGCGCATCTGTCAAGCCGCTTGATGTTCCAGCAGACCCAAGCAATTTAGACGAATTTTTTGGATAAGGTTGCGGTATATGTGGAGTAGTGCTATCATTAATCTAAGTTTCGTAGAAAACAAAAAACCCTCTTTTGAGCGGGAGGGGTTCTCTGTCAGAAACTTTTCAATTAGACCACCACCAAATTATTTTTTGGAGATGGTGTTGTTTGCTTTGTGTATACGAAAAGTATATAGCATTGTTTAACTTTCCGCAAGTGATTGTTGAACATAAATCGTTAAATATTCATTAAATTATGGTCAGAGTGCCGTTATGACGAAAACCGAAACAACCTGTGGACCAAATAACTTCGCGATGTTAGGTCGTATCGCTCGATATGAATTGAATGCCTCAGAGTATTATCTCTATGGCACGATCATAGATATGGCAGTCAACAATCGCCTCACAAAATCAAACAAAAAGATGGCGAAAGCAATTAAAGCATCCGTCAATACATACAAGACCCATCGTGACGCGCTCTGGCATAAAGGCTATATCCGCCTCTATTATCGCAATGAAGACGAACAACTCATCCTGCTAAGACGAGGCGAAAGGGCAGAGACCTTTAGCTCAATCACCATCGAAGTAGTAGATATATGGCAAGCAAATCTATACTTCCAAGAGACAAAACCTGATAGTGCCGATGCCATCCCAAATTTAGAATTTATAAAAACCTTCTTATCATTAAGACAATACTTTCCCAGCCCCTGCCAGCCTGTAAAGGGGGTGGTGGAATTGATAGGGGGGTATCAGCCAGTTGATAGCAATAGTAATAAATATATAAAGACTATTCTTAAA
>CAYGTY010000190.1:0-11441 GCA_964352825.1 uncultured Anaerolineaceae bacterium | reverse complement strand
TATATTCTAGTCTACTGAACTAAAACTACTATAAAACGTGAAACTGACATTATCCTTTTACGTATATTCAATTATACTAATCTACGTTGCTGTACAGATGAAACCAAAGGAAAACAAGGTGTATAACCGCATTGCCGTACTCTTAGTTGGATTCTGTCTCATGTTAACTGCATGTGATACGGGACAAGCCAACCGTGTCGAATTGCCAGAAGACCCACAAGCCTACCTCGAAGATGTTGTTGTAAATATGCAAGCTGTCGATACCTTCCGCATGACGATTGAGCAAACAGGGCCTGCTTATCCGCTCTTACTGTCATTTGATGGTGTCAATATCGTGGAAGCCGAACTCAAACGTGGGACAGCCCAATTTGCGACCCCCAACGAATTATTTATCAATGTAACACTAAAAGTAGGTGTGACAGTGTCGGTTGATATTTATTCACTCGATGATACCCAATGGGCGAGCTTCCCCAGTGGCGCGCCTTATTATCAACTGCCACCCTATCCTGACTTTGATATTAGCCGATTGATGGCAGATGGTGATGGGATGGAATATGCTATGACCAACCTCGAAAATATCGAAATACTCGGTGAAGAGTCCTTGATTGATGGTACAAATGTCATTCACCTACAAGCAACTGCATCAGGCGAAGTCGTGAATGGCTTATTATTCGACCTTATCGAACCAACAGGTGACGTGCGTGTAGATGCCTATATTAACCCAGAGGATGATCGTTTTGCCCAAGTGATTGTCACCATGCTCGAAACCGTCACAGATGAGGATAGTGAGCCTTCAGTCTGGAATATTGAGTTTTATGATTATAACGCGCCAAAAGATTTCAACGTACCAGAATCAGCCCAAGCTGAAGCAACGGAAGAAGCCTAAGGCATGATAACAATTCCCAATACAGAAAAACCTCAACGCCAGATTAACCCGTGGGTGGTGATGGCATTTATTGCAATCCCTGTGTTTGTCGGCTCGCTGGATTTAACCGTTGTCTCCGCATTTTTGCCTGAGCTTTTAACCGAACTCAATATCCCCTTTGATACAGGGCTAGATAATGCCTCATGGATTGTGACAGGCTATCTACTCGCCTATACGGTCAGTCTCACTTTTATGGGACGCTTGAGTGATTTAATTGGTCGGCGCGGTGTTTATGTCGCCTGTTTGCTGACTTTTATTGTCGGTAGTGTTATCGTTGCTGTCGCACATCAAGCCCCAACCGATTGGCTCTATTCGATGTATCGGCGCATGGGTGAACGCCCTGACCCTGCGATGGTGAATTTACAGGTGATTATCTTTGGACGGGTTGTACAAGCCTTAGGGGCAGGTGCGCTAGTTCCTGTTAGTCTCGCCCTTGTCGGTGATTTATTCCCACCTGACCAACGGGCGCGTCCTCTGGGTTTAGTCGGTGCGATTGATACACTCGGCTGGGTTTTGGGTCACTTATACGGCGGTATCTTTGTTCAGATTATGCCGTGGCAGGGTTTGTTCTGGATGAATGTCCCACTGACCCTATTGGCATTAGCAGCAGTCTTATGGGCATTACGTGGCATGCCACAACTCAAAGTCAGTGGACGCTTCGACTTTATCGGCACAGCATTGATAATCGGTGCGCTGACTTGTTTGAATGTTGGATTGGGTGCAAACCTGGAATTTTCCAGTGCTGGTAGTTTTGAGGACTTATCCCCGCTACCTGATTACGCCTTCCCTGTCTTAGTTGCAGGTGGCTTATTTTTCCTCGGTTTCTTATTGGTCGAATCGCGCGTCAAAGACCCACTGATTAACCTCAGCATGTTTAAACGGAAAGACTTCGCGCTGGCTGGCTTGGTCAATGTCTTTGTGGGTTATGCCTTATTTATTGGCTTGGTCAGTGTGCCGATTTTGGTGAATGTCCGCCAAGAAAATTTAGAATCACTACGTGAAGCGGCGTTACAGGTTGGCTTTTTACTGTCTACGCTGACAATCCCGATGGCATTAGCAGCTGTCCCTGGGGGCTGGCTGAGTGACCGCATCGGTATTCGCAATACGGTTGTAGCAGGTGTGTTCACCAGCGTTTTAGGCTTTGTCTCTATCTGGCAGACATGGCAAATCGACACCTCTTATGTTCTCATTGCAATCGAAATGGCGGTTGTGGGGATTGGTATTGGCTTGACCTTCTCACCTGTCAGTGCTGCGATTATCAACTCTGCTACAGAATCAGAACGGGGAGTTGCGTCTGCTCTAGTGATTATCTTGCGCTTGGTTGGGATGACCGTCAGTGTATCATCACTCACTACATTTGGACTTTATCGTGTGAATCAATTAGCGATTTTGGCACAACGCCAACCTGATTTTGATACAGCAACCTTTATCAATGTGTATGCTGAATCGACGGTGCAGGTACTTGCAGAGATGGGCTTAATCGGGGCGGTTGTGTGTGGAATTGCTTTAGTCCCAGCGGTATTTTTGTCACGCCAAGTTAATATTCCCAGCGAAACATAGGGTAAGCGTCAGACTTCAATCTTGTGTTTGTGTATACAATAGCCACACCGAATACATAAGCGAATGAGGTCTGATGCAACTGCAATTCACACTGAAACGGATAATAATGGCTATCATTCTAGTACTCTTGAGTATCGCAACGCTTATTGGCGGTTTGCTATTTTGGTACTTTAACCGTCCCTTACCTGAACCTATCAGCAATCAAGTGCTGTTTGAGGGCATCACCTATACGCGTATTGTCCATACAGATCCGATTCACCAAATTATCCACATCGCAAAAATTGACCTCAACGCCGATGGATTATCCTTTTTTGTCACACCAACAGGCGCACTTGAGGATTTTGATTTTGAAGCGCGGACAACATCTCAATTTGTAGAGGAATTTTATTTACAGTTTGCGATTAATGCCGACTTCTTCGACCCGTGGAAGGATTATGGCTTTACCAATTATTATCCACATGCGGGCGACGGTACAAATGTGCGCGGTCTATCTGCTTCGTTAGGGGATGTGACGACGATTGGATATGCACCCTCACAATATTATGCGCCACTCTATATCAGCGCTGATAATAAAGTATCATTCCGTGAACCTAACGAAGGTATCTATAACGCTGTCTCAGGCAATATGACAATTGTACGTAATGGGAATATTCCACAATTTCGTGATGAACCCTATCTGACCAAACGGCATCCACGCACGGCAGTTGGGTTATCAGAAGATGAAAACACGCTGATTTTAATCGTTGTTGATGGTCGTCAACCCAATTATAGCGACGGCGCAACCTTGTATGAACTCGCAAAAGCCTTAGTTGACGCAGGTGCATATCATGCAATTAACCTTGATGGCGGTGGCTCAAGTAGCATGGTTATGAAAAATAGTATTTATGCCCAAATCCTCAACTCACCGATTCAAAACCGCATCCCTGCCCGTGAACGCCCAATTGCTAATCACCTTGGTATTTATGCCAAGCCTTTACAATAAGCAAGTTATTTGTGCTGACATTTGACATTATAGCTAATTCAATTTACATCAGGACAGTTTTACTTTGCCGTTCACTCATTTAGGATAAGACGGTTAGCGTGTCAGAAAAATGCAAGCTGACTAGCTTACCCTAGATTATGATTATCCATTTGATAGGTGATTTTGCTATATAAGAATATGAAGTAGCCTAGAAACACCTAGTTAAATGAAATATCATGGTAGGACTTTGATAAACTTAGTAAATCAGGTAAAAACCATTGCATTATTTTCATCAAATCCTTCTACTGTTGATACTATTATCCATCCACATTATTCCGATGTATGCTCAAGAACGTGCAAGTCCAACGCCCATCGTTGTTATTCTGAGGACACCAACACCTTTTGTAGAACAGCCTGTCATTACTAGCACCCCTACATTTACGCCAACTCCAGAGGGCGTCGTTCTATTAGATGTCAGACCAGAAGCAGGTAATATTAATGTGCGTACTGAGCCAGGTCCAGAAGCTGACCTGCTTGGTAATATAACTTCTGGCACACTATATCCTGTGTATCGGCGGTTCTTTAATTGGTATGAAATACAGTTTGACTTAGCACCTAATGGGCGTGGATGGATTTATGGTGACTTAGTCGAGATTGTTGGGGATGAAAATGGAATTGAGGTTATTGAAGGCTTTGATTGGGCGACCCCACAAGGTTTCTTGAATAACGACTCTTCTATAGAAGAATTAAGCGAAGAAGACTTGTTAAGTGTAACACCGAGTGACCGTATCATTGAAATTCCATCTCCTACAGCAAATGTAGCTGTAAATGCGAATGAAACACCGTTTGGAGAAAATCCTTTACCAACTTTTACATATCCACCGGGTGCTGCACAAGTACCTACTCAAAGCGCGGTAGTCCCAAGAGAAAACACAGGGACATCTACGGATAACCTACCCCCGTTGTTATCGATTGTTTTATTAGGAGGGATGGGGGTCATCGGTCTTTTGTTAAATTCTTTACGGGGATAAAGACCTATATCAGAAATAGAATAGGGTGATTGGTGGCTTATTGTGTAAATATTATACTGGTAGTGCATGATTCCAGAGTCGTCTAAATGACAGGGGAACTTATGACATGTTTGGAGCATCGGTTTTTTCTTGTGTTTCAGCCTTTAGAGACGATGCTGTAAAAATAAGTGAGCCTGTGAGTAAGACAACCAATAATAGTGCAATCTGTAAAGAGGTGGCTTCAGCGATTAAACCGATAATCGGCGGTCCTGCAAGAAAACCCGCATAACCAATCGTCGCAACCCCAGCGATACCTGTACTTGCTGGAATGTTGGGGAGTCGTCCTGCGGCACTAAATGCTAGGGGAATCACGATAGATAAGCCTAGTCCAACAATCCCAAACCCGATGAGCGTTGTTGCTAATTGCGGTACAAAAAGTACCAATAATAAGCCCAGTGTCGCGACACTACCACCCAAACGAACTAACTTTGTTGCGCTAAACATCTCAGTTAAACGGTCACCCGATAAACGTCCGACGGTCATAAATATGGAAAAAACAGCAAATCCGAGTGCATCGATACCTGCCTCAACGCCTATTACACGGCTCAAATAGACCCCACTCCAATCTGCCATTGCACCTTCACCAATAGCCGCCGCGAATGCAACAGCACCCAATGCCCAGAGAACACGGGGTGGGAGTTGAAATATTTTTTCGTTTCCCTCGTCTTCACGACCCTGATTGCCTTCGTTTGTTGGAAGATAACGAGCGGTTGCAATAATAATGAGAAGAAATAATATGGAGATAGAAACAAAGTGCAGTAGAGGGCTTAGCTCTAGTGTTGCAAATCCAGCCCCTATCGCCGCACCAGTAAACCCTCCGATACTGAATGAAGCATGGAAGGCGGACATCAAAGGTCGCTTGGCTAATTGTTCCACGACGACCCCTTGCGCATTCATCGCCACATCCATCGAACTCATGGTCATGCCAAACAAGAATAGTCCAGTCCATAACATCAGAGCATTCGGCAATATACCCAGTACAGGTAACATCAGACACATCCCGACTGCACCATATAAAGTAACTTGTCTGTCTCCATACCGAGAAATTAACCCACTTGTCAGTGATAAAGCAGTCAATACCCCAGCCGCTAATCCAAGCAAAACAATCCCAAGCTGTCCTTCACTTAAGCTAAGGCTATTTTGAATATGCGGAATACGAGAAATCCAACTCGCAACCAATGCGCCATTCGTAAAAAACATGATTAACACAGCTATGCGTAATACACCGACACGGGGTGAGCTAGTTTTCTGCATGATTAATTTCTATCCTTATAAAATAATAATTTCTCTATCCGAACATATTAGGATTAGGTAATTTGTGGCTTCGTATTTATGCCGATGGCGTATCAATAGAAACCCATGCCATCCCGATGAAATAGCCCCATAGCAAGTTATCATCGGATTCAACGACAGGCTGATGATAGCCGTTAGCATGTTGGAGCGCGACCCGCAAGAGATAAGGTCCACGCGGTGCATCAGTCGGAACATCTAAGCAGAGCGTTTCATCATATACATCCCCTGTCGCAAATTCTGGCAGGTCAAATGTTGATTCTGCACGGGGAACATTAAAACCTTGTGTCAGCGAAACCAATAAATGCCAATCAGCAGGGACATCTTGTGAGGCTTCAAGCATAATCGGGAAACAGAATTCACTGCCTTCCTCTGCGAAGTAATGGTGTCCGATACCACTACGATAAGCAAATAAGTTACCGATGCCCTCTGCATAAAAGCTCAAATCGAGGGTAGCAGATTGTGCGTTGTCATCACGATCAAAACGGTAGAACACCATATTCTGTACCGAATCGCGATAGCCAATGGTGCGCCCCTCTGCTAAATGAGGAATCGCATACCATGTCTTAGCTGAATCGCTGGGTAATATCGCCCAAATCGACTCAGCTGATTGCACACGGTCTACAAAATCATAGAGTTGCTCAGGGACAAAATCCGTCCAACCCACATCAATTGAAATCCCTGCTTTAAAGTCATATTGACGCGCATAATAACTGGCAACATTATGCGGTGCGAGGCTGATAATCGCGGGTTCATCAGCTTCACGGATGGTCTCTAATTGTTCTAATGCCGATTGCCAACGCGGTTTATCCCCCCAATAAGTGCTATAACTGGTCAACTGGATGACGATAATCCATGCTAATAAGAACATCGTGACAATTGCCCCAGCGGTCTCTAATTTAAAACGACTAAGTAAAGACGGGGTTGTTGGTAAATGCCGTAAACCAAATGCACAGAAAAGGGCTAAGGCAGGCATACTCACAAGCATATACCGAGCGACTAGGACTGCTCGACCTGTGCCATTAATTGCAAATAAACCCAGTGGTGTGATGATAAACCACAACATAAGCAAAACCATATCATGCTGGACCCGGCGTTGACGCACAAGTAATAATCCACCACCCACTAAAAATCCAACAAAAAATAAGCCACCCTGACTACTGGTCATGATGTCCCACATCCACGTCATTGTTCCCCATTCAGCAGAATCCAGTGCTTGCCCGAGAGGTCCGTTGGGATGCCCTGTTAATTGATTGATTGCGAAGGGTAGCCACGGCAAAAACACGAGAAAGCCTGTCACATAGGGAATAATCATTTGACCGATTCCCATAAATTGACGCTCACGCAGGACATAATAAATCTGGAATAGTATCAATCCGAAAATTATGAATATGCCAATATAGTGAGTATGCAGGAGGAAGCCCATCAACACACCCATAATGATTCCGCGTCGGATGCTAGGCTGACGACACCATTTAACAGTCGCTAACACCAGCAAAATCGCGATGGCGACAAGTAGCGTATACATGCGGGCTTCACGATTATAATAAATGTAGAAGTGGGAGATGCCCAAAAGCAAGGCACTAATTAGCCCTGTGGGGCGGTCAAATAGGGTACATCCCAGCGCATACATGGCGGATAAACCTAGCAACCCAAAGAAAATCGAGGGTAAGCGCAACACCCACACCGATTCGCCCATGACCAGCGTCCAGCCATCCATCAACAAATAATAGAGAATCGGGTGTACATCATCACGGGTACGGTCTAAAACACTGGCAACACTATCAATGACATACCCGACACTCGCGCGGATGCCCTCAGGTGGCTCAGCAGAATCATGGACGACAAAGGCAGTAAACCCTTCGTCATACCAAACGCTCTCACGGTTAAGATGGAAAATCGCAATCCATGCACTCAACAGCAGAACACCGACCAAGCCAAATATATACCCTATGCGCGGAAACTGTGTCATCTTATGCCCTATGAATATTCCTATTCTGCCGATTTTAACACAATTGCGATAATCGCCTAAACAACGAAAGCACTACGACTTATTCATTCAGCGCAATATCAAAGGCATCATAGGCTAAATCTGCAACAATCTCAGAGTCGAAGTTATTGGTGAGAACAACAACAACCAAATCTTCATCCACTAAATATTGCATCGTCGATTGGAAGCCACTGGTTGCGCCATCATGCCCCAGCACAAAACCAAACTCGGTATCATCATAGCCAATTCCCAAGCCATAAGACCCACCATCGCCATCATCGACAGTATCTAGCATCTGCTCCAGCATCTCATCACTTAATAATCCATCAACCAGACCTGCAGGGAATTTCGCTAAATCCTCAGCGGTACAGACAATCCCACCATCACCCAAGCCGACACCATCATTGATTTCGGTCACATCTTCAAAGTTATCATAGAGGCTATAGCCGCGCACGATATTCTGGGCAAAGACATTAGGGGTTTCCAGATAGCACGTATCCATACCAAGTGGTGCAAAAATCCGTGTTTGCAGATTGTCCGCCAGCGATTCACCTGTGACCGATTCAATAATCATCTGTGCCAAGTTGTAATTGCTGTTGCTGTAATAATAATCTGTACCTGCTTCAAAATCAGCTGTCTCATCATAAATAAATTCAATTGTCTCGGCAGCACTCCAAGCGTAACTGGGGTTGTCGAGTGTCGCGTCATCAAAAGCATCACTTTCGGTATAACTATAAATGCCACTCGTCATCTGGAGCATCTGACGGACAGTTGCCGTATCCGCATTGGCAACCCGATTGACTACTTCATCAGGCAGGTAATTGGCGATAGGGTCATCTAAGCCTACCTCGCCTTCACCCACCAATTGTAAAATGACTGTCGCAACAAAAGGCTTGGTTATGCTACCGATGCGATAGAGGTCATCAACTTGGGCAGGGGTTGCATTTTCAAGTTCAGCCAATCCATATACAGCACTTGCAGACTCATCGCCATAGCGTACATAGACCACCACTGATGGTTCATCATCATAGACATAATATTCTAGTAACTCGTCTAAGTCCTCATCTTGTGCCAGTGTCGGTAAACATAGTAGTAACGCAACGATAAGATAGGATATTGTATGCTTCATAACTATTATTCCTCTGTCTCGTTATCTGAAAATTCTTCGATGAGGTCTTGCATCGTTGTTTTTAAATCGAGTGATTTGCCTCGCTCCCATGCTTCTGTATAGGCTTCTTCACCGAGTTCTGCTTTTAGCTTTTTCTTCGCTTGGTGAAAGATTTCCCAGCCCTCTATCCAGCCTGTAGTACTATCTGGATGATTAAAAAATAAGGAGAATACTTCAACAGCGCGCTTTTGCTTGTCAGTATGAGCGAGAATCATAGCACTAAAGCAAAGTGCCTCACCACAGAGGTTCATAATAAATTCAACAATACTCATTAAATAATATAACGTATATTGCTGAGCGGATTCATAATTACCTATTTTAATGGCTACGATTGCGACTGCAAGATGGTAGACAGGTGGCCAATCAAAGTTACCTTCTGCTAACTTTGACCTTGACTGCTCTGCCAAACGATTTGCTCTATCCAAATCATTGTCAGCTACAATCGCAATCTTAATACCCAAAATCAAACCAGAGATTTCGAAGATGGCGGAATGGCTGGGAAGCCCCTCTAAGCCATCTTTAATGGCGGTTTTTGCATGAGTGAAGTATCCAGCTTGGTATTTAGCAAGACTAAGATAAGCATATGAGAGGGCTCTTCCCCAATGGCTACCAAGTTCAGTTGCTAAACCTAGTGTTTCTTCAAGACACTCTTCAACTTTAGATGTATTCTTAAAAGGTATACGAAAGGTGAGATATAAGAGTGACCACAATGTAATATTACGATCACCGATTTCTCGCGCTTGGTGTAAGGCTAGATTTAGATGTTTGACTCCTTCATCAGTATTACCCAATCTTTCAGATTGATAAGCTCCTAATCCTTGGAGTGCATCAGCCACAGAATATGGATCACCAGCATTTTGATAGTGCTGTATAATCTGCTTATAATATATCTCGATTTGAGGATTTGTAGGATCATCTCGCCCAGAAATAATTGTAAATAGTAATGAATAGAAACCCATCTCACTATGGTTTTGCAATGCTTCCATAACGGACATATATTGATTTAACTGCTCTAATATATTATCAGGCAAACTGTATCCAGATGCCCAAAACTGGAATTTTATTCGTCTCATATCTAGTCGAATACGGACTACTTGATGAAGATGGTGAGACTCTGTATGCAAGCCATTGAAGGCTAATCCCAACCATTCAATCCCATCATGATGACGGGTTCGTAAGTCAAAAAAATGATAGACACTTCCTAATGCAGAATCAATCCCATCATAATCCTGTGCCTTGATACCCCATTCCCACGCCATTCGTATATTCTCAAAGTCAATTGCTATTTGGTTTAAAGCTATTAGTTGACCATGTCCCTTTAAATCGGACTCGAGGGCGGCAATTAGTTTTAAATAAAATATACTGTGAGAATTCTGAACATCTTTAATAGTCCTATTACTTATTAAATGTTCTTCTGCATATTGGCGCAATAACTCATGAATCGCATAAAGCCCTGTATTCGCATTACGCCGAATAAATGACTTTTTTGTGAGTGACATCAATATACGTAAGGATGCACCTGCGACAGCTTGAGAGGCTTCACGGGTAAATCCACCTCGAAACACAGATAGCTTCATCAGAACCATCTGCTCAGCTTCACTCATTTGCTTCCATGAATAATCCATGACTGCACGGATACTACGTTGGCGTTCTGGTAAAGCGGTTTCGTCAGTTTCGAGGAAATCTAAGCTCGCTTGAATCTCATCTGCAATTTCGGAAATATCTAATAGGGTTAACCAGCTTGCGGCTAAGACAATCCCCAATGGCATCCCTTGCACCAATTTGCAAATTCGCGCGACATAATCTAGGTTATTTTCAGTGAGTTCAAAACTGGGATTCGCACGTTTGGCACTATTTATAAAGAGTTTGATAGCAGCGTAATCTAGAGCATCTTCAGGTGTCTCAAAATCAGGAAAATCCATCCCCGATAGATAAAATAATGTTTCACCCGTTTGCGACAATTGCTGGCGAGAGGTTGCGACAATATGAACCTGTGGCGCAGATTGCAAAATGTCAGTCACAATCGCGAATCCCTCTGGCAAATGCTCAAAATTATCTAATACTAAAAGTGTTTGACGGTCTTTTAAAATATTCAGTAACTGTTCTTTGGGTGTGCCTTCACCGAGAAACTGAAACCCACAAGCATCACTAATCGCATTGGGGATATTATCGGCTGAAGATAGTGGAGCAAGTTCCACAAAATAAACGCCGTCAGCATATAAATTTGTATCAATCGCGCGCTGTGCGAGTTCAAGGCTGAGGCGTGTTTTGCCCATTCCCCCTTGTGCCAAAATCGTAATCAATCGCAGATCAGGGTCTTTGAGGAGTTTATCAAGTTCATCTAACTCATGCTCACGTCCGACAAAGGGCGTGGTTTGAGCAGGCAAATTGTGCTTGGGCAAATTGATGAAATCAGGGATGGGAGTATCAAAACGCTTGGTAACAACAATTTTATCTCGTCCTTGTAATAGGTCTTC